>SEGN01000064.1 GCA_004211245.1 Variovorax sp. | reverse complement strand
GAAGGCATGGGCATCGGACTCAACCTTTGCCGCACGATCGTGGAGTCGCACCGCGGCCGGATGCAGGCGGAGAACCTCTACAATGGTTCGGAGGTGGTCGGGTGCCGTTTTTCCTTCTGGATTCCGGTACTTGACGCTATCAGTTCCGTAGCAAGCGACGAGGCAAAGGTACCCGCATGAGTTTGATTCCGAAGAAGGGCACGGTCTACGTCGTCGACGATGACGAAGCCGTGCGCGATTCCCTCCAGTGGCTGCTGGAAGGCAAGGATTACAGGGTGCGCTGCTTCGATTCGGCCGAGTCCTTTCTGTCGCGCTACGACCCGCGCGAAGTGGCTTGCCTGATCGTCGACATCCGCATGGCCGGCATGACCGGTCTCGAGTTGCAGGATCGCCTCATCGAACGCCGCTCGCCGCTGCCGATCGTGGTGATCACCGGCCACGGCGACGTTCCGATGGCGGTCGACTCCATGAAGAAGGGTGCCATGGACTTCATCCAGAAGCCCTTCAATGACGAAGAACTGGTCACGCTGGTCGAGCGGATGCTCGAGCACGCCCGCAGCGCGTTTGCACAGCACCAGCAGTCGGCCAGCCGCGACGCGCTGCTGTCCAAGCTCACCGGCCGCGAGGCCCAGGTGCTCGAGCGCATCGTCGCCGGACGCCTCAACAAACAGATTGCCGACGACCTCGGCATCAGCATCAAGACGGTCGAGGCACACCGCGCCAACATCATGGAAAAGCTCAACGCCAACACCGTGGCCGACCTGCTGAAGATCGCGCTCGGCCAGGCAGCACCCGCCAAAGCCTGATTGCTATCGCTTCGATAGCCACGAACGCCCGCCACGCCTGCGTCAGCGGGCGTTTTTACTTGGACAATCACAACCCATGACCGCTCAACTCATCGACGGCAACGCCCTCGCCAAAAAGATCCGCACCGAAGTGGCCGGCCGCACCGCGGCTCTCCAGGCCAGGGGCATCGAGCCGCACCTGGTCATCATCCTGGTCGGCGAAGACCCGGCCAGCGAGGTCTACGTCAAGCACAAGGTGGCCGACAGCGCGCAAACGGGTCTCAAGGCCACGCTGGAACGTTATCCGGCGACCCTGAGCGAGGATGAACTGCTGGCACGCGTGCACGCACACAACGGCGACGCTGCGGTGCACGGCATCCTGGTGCAGTTGCCGCTGCCGGCGCACATGGACGCGCACAAGGTGATCGAAACCATTTCGCCGGCCAAGGATGTCGATGGCTTTCACGTGCAGAGCGCCGGTGCCTTGTTGACGGGTCTGCCCGGTTTCTGGTCGTGCACGCCCTATGGCTGCATGAAGCTGATCGAGAGCACCGGCACCACGCTCAGGGGCAAGCACGCGGTCGTGATCGGCCGCAGCAACAACGTCGGCAAACCGATGGCGCTGATGCTGCTACAGCAAAATGCCACCGTCACCATCTGCCATAGCGCAACGGCGGATCTCGGCGCCATCACGCGCCAGGCCGACGTGCTGGTGGCCGCCGTGGGCCGCCGCAAACTTGTGACGGCCGACATGGTCAAGCCCGGCGCGGTGGTGATCGACGTCGGCATGAACCGTGGCGACGATGGCAAGCTGGCCGGCGACGTCGACTTCGACGGCGTGAAGGAAGTGGCCGGCTGGATCACGCCGGTGCCCGGTGGCGTCGGGCCCATGACGCGCGCCATGCTGCTGGTCAACACCCTTGAAGCGGCCGAACGCGCCGCAAAGTAAGCATCATCATGCCCACCAATCCCCTCCTCGACTTCACCGACCTTCCGCTGTTCGACCGCATCCGGCCCGAGCATGTCGCCCCGGCGGTCGACGCCCTGCTGGCCGAAGCCGAAACCGCGCTGCAGACCGTCACCACACCGGCCTTTCCGGCCGAGTGGCTATCGATCGCGAAAGCGCTCGATGTAGCAACCGAGCGCTTCAGCCGCGCCTGGGGCGCCGTCGGCCATCTGAACGCGGTGGCGGACACGCCGGAACTTCGCGCGGCCTACAACGAAGCGATGCCCCGGGTCACCGCGTTCTGGACGCGCCTGGGTTCGGACGAACGCCTCTACGCCAAGTACAAGGCCATCGATCCGGCCGGCCTCAACCCCGAACAGCGCCAGGCGCACAAGAATGCCGTGCGCAACTTCGTGCTCGGTGGCGCCGAACTGCAGGGCGCGGCGAAAGAGCGTTTTGCCGCGATCCAGGAGCGCCAGGCCGAACTGAGCCAGAAATTCAGCGAGAACGCACTCGATGCGACCGATGCCTTCGCCTACTACGCAGCCATCGGAGAACTCGAAGGCGTACCGGAAGACGTCGTCAGCACTGCGCGCGCTGCGGCCGAAGCCGAAGGCAAGGACGGCTACAAGCTCACGCTCAAGATGCCGTGCTATCTGCCCGTCATGCAGTTTGCAAAGAGCAGCGAACTGCGCCAGACGCTCTACCGTGCCTATGTCACGCGTGCCAGCGAATTCGGCGACCCCAAGCTCGACAACACCGCGCTGATCCGCGAGATCCTGGCGTTGCGCCAGGAAGAGGCGCAACTGCTCGGCTATCGGAGCTTCGGCGAACTCTCCGTCGTACCGAAGATGGCCGAATCGCCCGACCAGGTGATCAAGTTCCTGCGCGATCTCGCCGTCAAGGCGCGGCCGTATGGCGAACGCGACCTGGCCGACCTGCGCGTCTTCGCGGCCGAACAGCTCGGCATGACCGATCCGCAACCGTGGGATTGGAGTTATGTGGGCGAAAAGCTGAAGGAGGCGCGCTATGCCTTCAGCGAGCAGGAGGTGAAGCAGTACTTCACCGCGCCGAAGGTGATGGCAGGCCTGTTCAAGATCGTGGAGACGCTGTTCGAGGTGAACATCCGGCGCGACGACGCACCCGTCTGGCATCCGGCCGTCGAGTTCTACCGCATCGAACGGGCCGGCCAGAAGGTCGGACAGTTCTACCTCGACCCCTCCGCGCGCGCCGGCAAGCGCGGCGGCGCCTGGATGGACGATGTGCGCGCACGCTGGTTGCGTCCCGACACCGGCGTCCTGCAGACGCCGATCGCGCAACTCGTCTGCAATTTCGCCGAAGGGGTCGATGGCAAGCCGCCGCTGCTGACGCACGACGACGTGACCACGCTCTTCCACGAGTTCGGCCATGGCCTGCACCACATGCTCACCCAGATCAACGAACGCGATGTCTCGGGCATCAGCGGCGTCGAATGGGACGCGGTGGAGTTACCGAGCCAATTCATGGAGAACTTCTGTTGGGAATGGGACGTGCTCAAGCACATGACGGCGCACGTCGACACCGGGGAGCCGCTGCCGCGCGCGCTGTTCGACAAGATGACCGCCGCCAAGAACTTCCAGAGCGGCCTGCAGACGCTGCGCCAGATCGAGTTTTCGCTGTTCGACATGCTGTTGCACACGGGTTACGACGCATCGGCCGCGGCGCCGGGCGATGTGATGGCCCTGCTCGGCCAGGTGCGCGCGGAGGTCGCGGTGATGCCCTCGCCCGAGTTCAGCCGCACGCCCAACACTTTCAGCCACATCTTCTCGGGCGGCTATGCGGCCGGCTACTACAGCTACAAATGGGCCGAGGTGCTGAGCGCCGACGCCTATGCAGCGTTCGAGGAGACCGTCGGCAGCAACGGCGAGCCGAGCATCGAAACCGGCCGCAGGTACCGTCAGGCCATTCTCGAAGCCGGCGGCAGCCGCAGCGCCATGGAATCGTTCAAGGCCTTCCGCGGTCGCGAACCCCAGCTGGATGCACTGCTGCGCCACCAGGGCATGGCCGAAGCCCACGCGGCCTGATGGATACTCGGCCCATTCGTTGATCCGGAGCTTCCGATGATTCCTTTTGCACGCTTCGGCGCCCTCGCCCTCCTGTTCGCCGCCGGCTGCGCCATGGCGCAGTCGGTGTACCGCAACGTGGACAAGAACGGCAAGGTGACCTTCTCGGACCAGCCTCCCGCGGCCAACGTGGCGCCGACCGCACCGCGCGGCGCAGCCGGCACGGCCAGCGGCGCCGGCCTGCCCTACGAAATTCGCCAGGTCATGCAGCGCTATCCGGTGACGCTCTACACCAGCGACGAATGCGCGCCTTGCGGCACCGCCAGGTCGATGCTGACCACGCGGGGCATTCCGTTCGACGAACGCATCGTCAGGACGAACGACGATGTCGAAGCCTTGCAACGCCTGAGCGGCCAAAGCTCGCTTCCGCTATTGACCATCGGCGCCCAGCAGCTCAAGGGCTACTCCGACGGCGAATGGTCGCAGTACCTCGACGCGGCCGGCTACCCCAAGAGCAACCAGTTGCCTGCGGGCTACAGCCGCGCACCTGCGCAGCCGGTGGTCGCCGTTCAGCAAGCGCCGACCGCGCCACCAGCCGCCGCGCCCGCGCCGGCTTCGACCCCTGTGCCGCCGCCCAGCGGCCCGACGCCGAGCAACCCGGCCGGTATCAAGTTCTGATCAGTCGAAGACCAGCGTCTGCACGCCCGACGGCGTGCCGAGCAGGCACACATTGGCCTTCTGGTACGCAAACACGCCGACCGTCACCACGCCCGGCCACTGGCTGACTTCGCTTTCGAACGCCAGCGGATCGGAGATCTTCAGGCCCGTCACGTCGACGATGTGCTGGCCGTTGTCGGTGACCAGCGGCAAGCCGTCGCGCTCACGCACCTGGGCCAGGCCGCCGCGCTTTTCGAACTGGCGAATCAGGCGTCGCGCCGCCATGGGAATCACTTCGACCGGCAGCGGAAAAGCCCCCAGCACCGTCACCTGCTTCGAGATGTCGGCGATGCAGACGAACCGGCGCGATTGCGCCGCCACGATCTTCTCGCGCGTGAGCGCGGCGCCGCCGCCCTTGATCATGAAGCCGTGGCCATCGATCTCGTCCGCACCGTCGATGTAGACCGCCAGCTCCTCGACCTCGTTGCTGTCGAACACCTCGATGCCGAGCGCGCGCAGCCGTTCCGTCGAGGCCACCGAGCTCGACACCGCGCCGCGGATCGTGTGCCGGATGGTGCCCAGCGCATCGATGAACTTGTTGACGGTCGACCCCGTGCCGACGCCCACGAGCTCGCCGGGCACCACATAGTCGAGCGCGGCGCGGCCGACCTGCGTCTTGAGTTCGTCTTGGCTGAGCGGCTTGGCGGTCATCGGGGAGAATCCTCGGGTGTCGTTGTTGTGTGAATGAAGCCCTGAATTATCCGATGTCGCTGCTGCCCTACGCCCTTGCCCGCCCCTTCCTCTTCAGCCTCGACGCCGAGCAGGCGCACGACCTCACCCTCGACGGCCTGGCCCGCACGCAGAACACGCCGCTGGCCTGCGCGTATGCCGCCAGACGTGTGGACGATCCGATCACGCTGGCGGGCCTGACATTTCCGAACAAGGTGGGCCTCGCAGCCGGCCTCGACAAGAACGCGCGCTGCATCGACGGCCTCGCGGCCATGGGTTTCGGCTTCATCGAAGTCGGCACGGTCACGCCGAAGCCGCAGCCCGGCAATGCCAAGCCGCGCATGTTCCGCCTGCCGCAGGCGCACGCATTGATCAACCGGCTCGGGTTCAACAACGATGGCCTCGACGCTTTCGTGGCCAACGTGCAGCGCGCGCGCTTTCGCAAGACCGTCGGCGGCGCGGCGCCGATGCTGCTGGGCCTCAACATCGGAAAGAACGCAGCGACGCCCATCGAGCGTGCGATCGACGACTACCTGTTGTGCCTGGAAGGCGTCTACCCGCACGCGGATTTCGTGACGATCAACGTTTCGAGCCCGAACACCGCCAACCTGCGCACACTGCAGAGCGACGAGGCGCTCGACCACCTGCTCGGCAGGATCGCACAGCGGCGCGAGGCATTGGTCTCGGCCCAGGGCAAGCGCGTCCCGCTGTTCGTGAAGATCGCACCCGACCTCGATGAGACGCAGGTCGCAGTGATCGCGGCGGTGCTGAAGCGCCATGGCATGGATGGCGTGATCGCCACCAACACCACCCTGGCGCGCGATGCGGTCGCAGGCTTGCCGCACGGGAAGGAGAGCGGTGGCCTGTCGGGCGCGCCGGTGCGCGAGGCCAGCAACCGCGTGGTCGCACAGCTGCGCGCCGCCCTGGGCACGGGATTCCCGATCATCGGCGTGGGCGGCATCCTGAGCGCGGCGGACGCGCAGGCGAAGATCGAGGCCGGTGCAGACGTCGTACAGATCTACACCGGCCTGATCTACCGTGGCCCCGCGCTGGTGCCCGAAGTCGCCAAGGCGCTCAAGGGCGCCTGAACCGCATCAGCGCATGCGCCAGAGCACCGGCGCGATCAGTGCGGCCCAGCGCAGCAAACGACGCGGCCCGAACACGGCCACCACGGCTGCGGCAGCCACGCCGGACGCAACCGGGTGCTGCTTCGCGATCCGCAACGCGGCAGCGCTGGGCGACTCATCCGGTGGCGGAGCGCCGGGTGCAGGTGGCGGCGCGGGCGTCTCGAGCACCGCGATGCGCTGGCGCTGGCGCTCGATGCGCGCCAGCAGCTCGTCCTGCGTGAGCAGCCGGGCCTGCTGACGAGCGGTGTCCTCGTCTCCTTGTGAGCCCAGCCCGAAGCGACGTTGCGCCCAGGCCCAGTCGCGCTCGAACTCGCGGCGCGTGGGCGTGAAGGCACTTCTGGCGCCGTTGAGCGTCATCAGCAAGGCCACCCCCGCGGCCAGCCAGAGAGCGATCCAGACCGCCGCGACCGACCATGCCGCCACGACGCGGCTCGGGGTCTCCCAGAAGTGCACCACCACGGCGACCGACAGCAGCGCGGCCGCCACCGTGGTCAGGCCGAGCACCGCGATGACGAGCACGAGCACCCACTTGAAGCGCTGCTTCTCGTCCTCCCACGCCATGCGCAACAGCAGAAAGCGGTCTTCCGCCGCCAGTGCACCCTCGCCCGCTGCGATGCGCAGCCGACGCAGCCGGGCATCGAGCCCGAACAGGGACGACAGTTTCATCGGCGGACCTCCGGCCTGCAGCGCCACCGTTCAGATGGCCGGACCGGCAGGCGGCGCGTCAGGCGCTCAGCTGCGGCGGCCAAGCAGCAGGCCCACGAGCAGCCCGACCGCGAGCGCAGCGCCGGCGATCTGCCAAGGCTCGTCGTGCGCGTAGGCATTGGCCGTATCGGCCGCATCGCGTGCCTTCTTGGCGGCCAGCTTGCCCTTCTCCGCGGCCAGTTCGCGGGCAATGGCCAGCTTGGCGTCCACACGCTGGCGAAGTGCCTTGATGTGGGGAATCGCGTCGAGTTCCTTGCTGGCGAGCACGCCGCGCACGTCGTTGGCGAGATCTTCTGCAACGGCGTTGGCAGCCGCTTCGAGATTTTGTGTCGATGCTGTCATTGAAATCTTCCCTCCGAGAGTTGCGCCGGCACCGCGCCGGCCACCGCACGCCTGCAAGTGGCGTGCCGTTCCATCGTACATGGCAGAACATCCGTTTTAGCGGGGCCAATCAGACTTTGGGCAGCAATTGCGCCACGCGGCGCGCAATCGCCAGGCTGCTTGTCAGGCCCGGCGATTCGATACCGAACAGGTTGACCAAACCCGGAACGGCGTGATCGCTCGGCCCCTGAATCACGAAGTCGGCCGCCGGCTCGCCCGGACCCGAAATCTTGGGGCGGATACCGGCGTAGCCCGGCAGCAGCGCCCCGTCGGGCAATCCGGGCCAATAGCGCCTGACCTCGGCATAGAAGCCATCGCCGCGCCTTGCGTCCACCACCAGATCGTCCGGCGAATCGACCCACTCGACATCGGGGCCGAACTTGGCCTGCCCTCCAAGGTCGAGCGTGAGATGCACGCCGAGGCCGGCGGCTTCGGGCACCGGGTAAATGAGTCGGCTGAACGGCGCGCGCCCCGCGAGCGTGAAATAGTTGCCCTTCGCGAAGTGGGCATCGGGCACGGCGTCGGGCCGCAGGCCGTCGAACCGACGGGCCAGCCTGGGCGCACCCAGGCCGGCAGCATTGACCACGCTGGCGCATCGCAATCGTGTTCCGTCAGCGGCCTCGAGCACGATCGCACGCGGCTCGCACACGGCGCCGACAACCGGCGACTTCAGGGCGACGATGCCACCCGCGTTCTCGAATTCCCCTTGCAGGCTCAGCATCAGCGCGTGGCTGTCGACGATGCCGGTGCTCGGCGAATGCAGGGCCGCCAAACATTGCAGGTGCGGCTCCATTTCACGCGCCTCGGACGCCTCCAGCCATTGCAGGTCATCCACGCCGTTGGCCGCGGCCCGCGCCCGAATTCCATCGAGCTGGGCCACTTGCTCGGGCGACGTCGCGACGATCAGCTTGCCGCAGCGCCGATAGGGCAAACCGCGACTGGCGAGATACCCGTACAGCATGCCCTTGCCCTCGACACACAGGCGCGCCTTCAGAGACCCGCTGGGATAGTAGATGCCCGCATGAATCACCTCGCTGTTGCGCGAGCTGGTGCCGGTGCCGATGGCCCCCTCGCTCTCAAGCACCATGACCTCGCGACCCGCGAGCGCGAGTTCGCGCGCAACGGCAAGGCCGACGACGCCTGCGCCGATCACGACGCAATCAATTTCATCCATCGCGCAAGCTTATCCGGGCTGCGCGATGCCTCGCCGCAGCGCGGATCTAGACTTTGAGAGGCACCGGGGGTTCGCCCGGTTCGAGCGGCGGCGTGGCAGGACCCTGGTCCGGCTCGATCGGCAGATCCGGTGGGTCCGGCGTGATGGGAGTGGGCATATCGGGAAGCGTGGCCATGAAGATCTCCTTGTCGCTCTCTTTTACGTGCTCATGCGTCTGTGCGGCCTGGCCTTCCAACGCAAATCAGCGTCGGCCGGAGCCGACAGTTCGCAGACAGCGATGTCTGCTGCGCTTCGGCACCACCGCCGATCGCGTTCACGAACTTCGCGCGCTGCGCACCGGTTCTAGAACCGGATCTGCACCGTCGCCCGCACAGTGCGCGGTTCGCCCGGGTGCTGATGCACGTCGTCCACCGACGCCACTTCGCCCGCCAGACGCGAGGCGTAGTAGTACTCGATGTCGTTCACCTTGCGGTTCAGCAGGTTGAACACGTCGAGCGTGAGGTCCACGTTGGGCGTGAGCTTGCGGCTCAGGCGCAGGTTGGTGAGCAGCGTGCTGCGGGCGCGCACCGTGTTGTTCTCGATCAGCGGCCGGGCGCCCAAAAAGCGCCATTGCAGGCTGGCCGACCAGCCGGCGAGATCGCGCGCGGTGACCGCGATCGAGGCGACGCGCTCGACAGCGCCCGGGATCCGGTCGCCAACGTCGGGCGCGGGGTCCGAGAAGCGTGCATGCGTCCACGCCAGGTCGGCGTCGACGAGCAGCCACGGCACCGGGATCCAGCGGTTGTTCCACTCGACACCGCGACGGCTGCTCGGCCGGTTCGGTTCGGTCGTGCCGGCGTCGCCGACATAGACGAGTTCGGACTTGGCCTTCAAGGTCCAGAGTGCCAGCGAACTCTGCAGCCCCGGAATCCACTCGGTGCGCACGCCGAGTTCCCAGCCGCGCGTGCCGACCAGGCCCGGCACCGGATCGACCGGCAGGCCGCTCTTGGGGTCGACGCGCGTCGTGGTGCCGCGGGCGTCGTTGCTGTGGAAGCCGCCGCCGGCGTTGACGAAGAACTCGGTCTCGGCCCACGGGCCGAGGACCACCGACAGCTTGGGCGAGGCGTGGTCGGCGCGCGTGCGGCCGCTGTTCTCAGCCAGCGCACTGGCCACGTCGAACCGGTAGGCGTCGCCGCGAAGGCCTGCCACCGTGCGCAGCCAGGGCAGCCACTCGGTGTTGTTCTGGACGTAGACGCCGACACTGGTCTGGCGCACGCGGTCCTCGCGCGTGACGCCGGTGCGGACCTGGGCGACGGTCGGGTAGAGGTCGAGGTCGATACGATCCTGCCGGAGCTGGACGCCGACCTCGGTGCGGGACGGCGCACCGGCCAGCGTGTGGCGCCAGCCGCGCGACGCGGCGCCCCCGAGCACGGTGCGGCGGTCGCGCTGCTCGAACTGGTCGCCGTTGACGGGATCGTCCAGGAAATAGGTGAAGTTCGAGAACAGCGAGAGTCCGTAGCGCATCGCGTACACCGAAAACGCCGTGTCACCCTCGGGCCCGCGGTCGTGCCATTCGCCCGACAGGCTGTAGCGCGAGGTCTTGCCGCCGTCGGTCGGGTCGATGGCGTCGAAGCGTCCGATCTGTCCGGATTCGACGGCGCGCAGCGGCACCTGATCGGTCGAGCGCCACTTCGCGTCGTAGCCCTGCAGCGTGGCCGACCAACCGCGCCGGGCCGTCCCGTCGGACAGCTTGACCAGTCCGTTGAGCTTGCGCAGCCCTTCGGGCACCGTCCAGGGACCGTTCTGTTGCTGGCCCTCGATCGCGGCGAGCACGGTCTGGCCGGTGGACAGCGTGGTCGAGCCGGCCAGCAGCGCGCGGCGGTAGCCACGTTCGCCGAAAGTGATCTGCCCGAGCGGTTGCGGCAGCGCCAGGCTGTAACGAATGTCGGCCGACCCGGCAGAGGCGAAGTCTCCGTCGCTCGCAAAGTACGGACCCTTGCGGTAGTCGATCCGGTCGACCAGTTCGGGAATCAGAAAGTTCAGGTCCGTGTAGCCCTGCCCGTGCGCGTGAGTCGGCATGTTGACCGGTACGCCGTCGACGCGGGTCGCGAAATCGGTGCCGTGGTCGAGATTGAAGCCGCGCAGGAAGTACTGATTGGCCTTTCCGTCGCCCGAGTGCTGCGTGACGATCATCCCGGGCACGAACTCGAGCACTTCCGCCGGCCGCAGCGCTGGCCGGCTCTGCAGCAAGGCTTTTTCGATGGTGCCGGCCGAGGCGGCATCCGAGGTGCCGACCGCGTTGTCGTAGTGACCGGGCACGTTGGTCACCGGGAGCGTGGTGGCGAGGTCCTGCGCCGCGGCGGCGCCCCACTGGATGGCCGCGAGTGCGCAGTACAGCGAAGGGAGGGCGTGGCGCATGGCAGGCATTCAAGGCGGGCGTGTGCCGACAGTACGCACTTGGTTGATTGCTGGATGCGCAATGGTGTGTTGTGCCGAATTGTTCAATCCAGCGTGAACTTTGGCACGTAGAGCTTGGGCGACCCGTATATCGCGCGCCGCGAGAGACCGACCCAACCACTTTCCTCCAACCCCTGAGGTGCAGCCAATGAGACTCCTGAATAAACCCTTGCAGGTCTGTACGCTGGCGCTCTGCGCAGCGGCAGCCACCGGCGCCCTGGCGTCGAGCCATCGCGAGGCTCCGTCGATCGCCGGCATGCCCAAGCTGGACGCGACGGACTTCTACATGTTCCGCAGCTACGAGCCCACGCGCCAGGACTTCATGACGCTGATCGCCGACTACCAGCCCGACCAGAGCGCCTACGGCGGCCCGAACTATTTCACGATGGACCCGAACGGCCTGTACGAGATCCACCTGGACACCAATGGCGACGCGGTGGAGGACGTCACGTTCCAGTTCAGGTTCAAGAACACGCTGCGCGACATCCAGTTGCCGATCTCGGGCAAGCAGGTCTCGATCCCGCTGGTGCAG
The DNA here is from genome assembly GCA_004211245.1 of Variovorax sp. Lineage (GTDB taxonomy): Bacteria > Pseudomonadota > Gammaproteobacteria > Burkholderiales > Burkholderiaceae_C > Variovorax. Next base: position 1,188 of record SEGN01000064.1, on the reverse strand, counting down.
GCCGGCGGCATCACGGCGCCGAACCAGGCCACCAGCAACCTGCGCGAGACCTTCACCCTGAACATCGTGCGCGGCGACCGCCGCAAGGGCCGGGTCGAGGCGGTCACCAAGCCCGACGGCAGCACGGAGTTCGACAAGCCCACCGACAACATCGGCGAGAAGACCTTCGGCGCCGGCGCCGGCTACGAGACCTACGCGAACCAGCATATCTACGCGATCAACATCCCCGGCTGCGGCACGCCGGGCAAGGTGTTCGTCGGCCAGCGCAAGGACCCGTTCACCGTAGCCCTCGGCCAGATCTTCGACCTGATCAACCTGAACCCGCTGGGCACGACCAACGGCAACCCGGACGCGCTGGCCGACAAGAACGTGACCACGCTCGCACTCGAAGTGCCGATCGGCTGCGTCGCCGGCACCGAGCCCGTGATCGGCGGCTGGACCACGGCGAGCGTGCGCCAGGGCCGGCTGATCGCCAACGCGCCCAAGAGCGGCCACGGCACCACGGCGCTGAACGGCGGCGCCTGGGCCCAGGTCTCGCGCCTGGGCATGCCGCTGGTCAACGAGGTCGTGATCGGCCTGAAGGACAAGGACAGGTTCAACAGCTCCAAGCCGATGGACGACGGCCAGTTCGCCGACTACGTGACCCATCCGACGTTGCCGGCGCTGATCCAGACGCTGTTCCCGTCGGCACCGGCGCCGACGAACTTCCCGCGCACCGACCTGGTCGCCGCGTTCCTGACCGGCGTGGCCGGCGTGAACAAGCCCGCCACGGTGAAGCCCGCGGAAATGCTGCGTCTGAACACGGCCACGGCGCCGACGCTCAAGGCGAACCAGAACAACCTGGGCGTGCTGGGCGGCGACTTGGCGGGCTTCCCGAACGGGCGCCGTCCGGGCGACGACGTGGTCGACGCCGAACTGCGCGTGGCGATGGGTCTGCTGTGCGTGGCCACCGGCACCACCGACACGCTGAAGGTGGGCTGCAAGCCGACGGACGCACCGGCAGGGAATGCCGCGATCACCGACGGCGCGCTGCAGAGCCCGGCCCAATTCCCGGCCGCCTTCCCGTACCTGAACACGCCGCTGCCGGGTGCCCGGCTGCCGAACTGAGGAGCAACCGCATGAACCACAAGATCTTGCGCTGGACGCTGCCGCTCGCAGCTGCCCTGGCCATCACGGCCTGTGGTGGCG
>SEGN01000063.1 GCA_004211245.1 Variovorax sp. | reverse complement strand
TACAAGCGCTACTGGCTCGCCGAGCACCACGGCATGCCGGGCATCGCGAGCGCCGCGACTTCCGTTTTGCTCGCCTACATCGGCGCGGGCACGAAGACCATCCGCATCGGCGCCGGCGGCGTGATGCTGCCCAACCATTCGCCGCTGGTCATCGCCGAGCAGTTCGGCACGCTCGAGTCGCTCTATCCGGGCCGCATCGACCTGGGCCTGGGCCGGGCGCCCGGATCGGATCAGCGCACCGCGCAGGCGCTGCGCCGCAATCTCGAGTCCGATTCGGACCAGTTCCCGCAGGACGTGGTGGAGCTGATGGACTTCATGTCGAAGGCGCCGCGCCAGTCGGTCATGGCCGTGCCGGGTCGCGGGCTCGAGGTGCCCGTCTGGATCCTCGGCTCCAGCACCTTCGGCGCCCAGCTCGCAGCGCACCTCGGCCTGCCGTATGCCTTCGCATCGCACTTCGCGCCGCAGCAAATGATGCAGGCGATCCGCATCTATCGCGAGACCTTCAAGCCCTCGGCGCAACTGGCCAGGCCCTATGTGATGCTCGGCTTCAACGTGTTCGCAGCCGACACCGACGAGGAAGCGAACTTCCGCGCCAGTTCGTGGCAGCAAGCCTTCGTCAACCTGCGCAGCGGCCGGCCCGGGCGCCTGCCGCCGCCGGTGAAGAACTACCGCGGCACGGTCGGACCGTCGGAGAACGCATTGCTCGATTCGGTGCTGTCGTGCTCGGCAGTCGGTTCGGTCGAAACGGTGCGGACTGCCATGCAGGCCTTCGTCGAGCGCACCGGCGCCGACGAGCTCATGATCACCTCGCAGGTGTACGACCACGCGGCCCGGCTGCGCTCCTACGAGCTGCTGGCCGGGATCCGCGACGAAGCCGCGCTCGGCACCGCGTCCCCAGCGACAGCGTAGGTCTCGCGAACCCCGAGCCCTCAGCCCTTGGCGCGGCCCGAGCCGCTCTTGCGACCGCCGCCGGTTTCCTTGTTGACCGTCGCCCATGCGCGGCGCTCGGCTTCGGGCTTGGAGGCCCCGCGTTTTTCATAGCCCTCTTCGATGTGTTCCGCCTGGCGCTTCTGCTTGTCGGTGTAGGAAGATTTGTCACCCTTCGGCATGTCGAGTCTCCTTTGGCAGTGAGTGCGACAGACTGCATGAAACGACCGTTTGGGCTCGTCGAATCGCGCTGCTTCGCGAGTAGGACAACACGGTCTTGATCGGCGCGGGAACCATGCTTCTCCATGGAAAAAGGACGCCGCAGCGTCCCCTTTCTCTCTACAGCGCGTGCCTTCAGCACTTCATCGCTGTCGCCTGGGCTGCGAAGGCATCGGACGCCGCCTTGCACGCATTGCCCAGGGCAGCCTTGTCGGCGGACATGCTGGCCCAGGTGGCCTTCGTCTGCTCCAGGCTCGCCTTCACGGCGTCGGCGGCAGCGCCGCTCTGCTTGCCCACGCAGGCAGTGACCTTCTCGACGTAGTCGTTGCACTCCTTGGGAAGGTCGCTCGCGGCTGCGGCGGCTGCGGCGGGTGCGGCCGCTGGTGCCGTGGCGGCGGCCGGGGCGTCGGGCGCCTTCGAGCAAGCGGTCAATGCGGCCGCGATGGCGATCAGGGAAAGAGTTTTCTTCATGGTGTGTGACAGGTTTGAATGGAATCACGCGGCAGTGCCGCCCTCCCTCGCCCCGCGCGAGTCCAGAAATTCCGCGAGACCGAGGCGGAAAGGAGTTTGCCTCAAAGCGCAGCGGCGTTCGCCGCGGTCGCTCAGGCGGCCTGCGCGATCACGCCGCCGCCAAGGCAGACGTCGCCGTCGTACACCACGGCCGACTGGCCTGGCGTGACGGCCCACTGGGCTTCGGGAAAGGCGAGTCGGATGCGACCTCCATCGCCTTCGAGCGCGCACCCGGCGTCGGCCTGTCTGTAGCGCGACTTGGCCGCGTAGCCGCCGGCTGCGGGCGCATCGCCCGCCACCCAGCTCGTGTCGTCCGCTTCGAGCGTGTGCGACAGCAACCACGGATGATCGTGCCCCTGCACCACCCACAGCGTGTTGCTCGCCATGTCCTTGCGCGCCACGAACCAGGGCGAGTGATCGCCGCTGCCACGCTGCGCCCCCTTTTCCTTCACGCCGCCGATGCCGAGGCCCTGGCGCTGGCCCAGTGTGTAGAAGCTCAGGCCCTGGTGTTCGCCGATGCGTCGGCCACGCTCGTCGCGGATCGGGCCGGGCTCCTTGCGAATGTAGCGGTTGAGGAAGTCGCGAAACGGCCGCTCGCCGATGAAGCAGATGCCGGTCGAGTCCTTCTTCTTCGCGTTGGGCAGGCCGATCTCGTCGGCAATGCGACGCACCTCGGTCTTGCGCAGCTCGCCGACCGGGAACAGCGTCTTCGACAACTGCGCCTGGTTCAGGCGATGCAGGAAATAGCTCTGGTCTTTCGATGCATCGAGGCCCTTGAGCAGCTCGTGCTTCTGCGTGGCCTCGTTGAAACGTGCGCGCGCGTAATGGCCGGTCGCGATCTTCTCCGCGCCGAGCCGCATCGCATGGTCGAGAAAGGCCTTGAACTTGATCTCGGCATTGCACAGCACGTCGGGATTCGGCGTGCGGCCGGCCTGGTACTCGCGCAGGAACTCTGCGAACACACGGTCCTTGTAGTCGGCCGCGAAGTTCACGTGCTCGAGCTCGATGCCCAGCACGTCGGCCACGCTGGCCGCGTCGACGAAGTCGATGTTGGACGAGCAGTATTCGCTGTCGTCGTCGTCTTCCCAGTTCTTCATGAAGATGCCGATGACCTCGTGGCCCTGCTGCTTGAGCAGGTGCGCCGTGACCGCGGAGTCGACCCCGCCACTCAGACCCACCACGACGCGCTGCTTTTTCATGAGGCATCGATTGTCCCAGCCCTGCGATCGGCTTGCACAATGGCGGCTCGAACACCCACAGAGGAGACAGAAACCATGAACGCCACCGCTCTCACCCGCCGCCGTGCTTGCCAGTCGCTCGCACTGCTCGCGCTTCCCGGCGCTGCCCTGCGTGCGCAGGGCGCCTGGCCGCAGAAGCCGATCCGCCTGGTGGTGCCGTTCGCGCCCGGTGGCTCCAGCGAGGTCGTCGCGCGCTCGGTGGCGGGCGAGCTGACGAAGCAGCTCGGTCAGAGCGTGTTCGTCGAGAACAAGCCGGGCGGCGCAGGCGTCATCGCCATGCAGGAGGTGGCCAAGGCCGGCGCCGACGGCTACACGCTGATCCTCGGGCACGTGGGCACGCTGGCGGTCAACCCGTACATGCTGCCCAACCAGCCCTACGACGTGAACAAGGACTTCGTGCCTGTGACGCTGCTGGCCAAGGTGCCGACGGTGCTGGTGGTTCATCCGGACGTGCCGGCGAAGACCTTCAAGGAATTCATTGCCTACTGCAAGGCCAACCCCGGCAAGCTCAACTATTCGTCGGCCGGCAACGGCAGCTCGGGCCATCTGAGCATGGAGTACCTCAAGCTCACGGCCGGATTCTTCATGACGCACATCCCCTATCGCGGCAGCGGCCCGCAGATGACGGATCTGCTGGCCGGCCGCACCCAGGTGGCGATGAACGGGCTGCCGAGCATTTCGGCTTTCATCAAGGCGGGCAAACTGCGTGCACTGGCCGTCGGTTCGGCGCAGCGCATCCCCGCGTTGCCGGACGTGCCCACCATCGCCGAAAGCGGCTACAAGGGTTTCGAGACCTCGCAGTGGTACGGCCTGCTTGCGCCTGCGGGCACGCCCGCGCCGGTGGTCAAGCGGCTGCAGGACGAGAGCGCCAGGGCGCTTCGGACCGGCCCGGTGACGGAGCGCTTCGCGCACGATTCCGCGGTGGGTGTCGGCGACACGCCGGAGCAGTTCACGGCCTACATCGCCGCGCAGCAGAAGATCTGGAAGGAGATCGTGGCCAAGGCCGGCATCAAGCCGGATTGAGCCCTGCCACTGACCCATCGGTGTGGATCAGCGAGAGCGGGTAGCGCTGCCCGGCCAGGTAGTCCTCCACGCACTGCAGCAGCAGCGGACTGCGATGGCGCCCGGTGCTGGCGCGGATTTCGTCGGCGCTGAGCCAGAGCGTGCGCACGATGCCCGTGTCGAGCGCGCGGCCGGGCTCCAGCGCGCCGAGTTCGCCGCTGAAGGCGAAGCGCAGGTAGGTCACGTCCTCATCGTCGGCGCGCTTCTGGAAGCGTGCCATGTAGATGCCGACGAGCGCGGTGGGCGTGAAGTGGTGCGCGGTTTCTTCCAGTGCCTCGCGCGCGCATCCTTCGGCCGGCGATTCGCCGGGGTCGAGATGGCCAGCGGGCGTGTTGAGCTTGAGTCCGCCTGCCGTGTGCTCTTCGACCAGCAGGAAGCGCCCGTCGCGCTCGATGATCGCGGCCACCGTGACGTTGGGCTTCCAGCGCATGGTCAGCGCAGCACGTAGCCCGAGAAGCGCCATACCTTGTCGCTGTCCATGTGAAAGCTGACCAGCTCTCGCATGGACGCGCGGTTGGCCGCGGTATTGGTGAAGCGGGTCTCGTACTCGACGCTGACGTACTGGCCGGCCAGATCGGCGTCGTTGTCGGCCACCACCTGCCGGTTGATGGCGACCCAGGTGCGCTGCAGCGGTGCGCCCAGCGGGCCGCGCACTTTCGAGATCTGGGCCATGAATTCGGCCCGGCTCACGCGCTTCTTCGCGGCTGGCGCGGCGCCATCCCAGAGGTCGCCGGTCTTGGCCTGGTCCACGAGCTGGATCACCTGCAGGCCGCCGCGCACCATGTCGCTCGGTTCGACATCCTGCGCGGCTGCGGTGGCGAATCCGCCGGCCAGCAGCGCCAGGCCGAGAAGGCATTTGATCGTCGTACGTTTGGCAGTCATTTCTTTCATTCCTTGTCTTCCTCGAGCAGTGCAAGTTCGGCCGCTGCGGGCTTGGGCAATACCAGGGTCACCGTGCAGCCGGCATTCTCCTCGCTGTCGATCTCGATCGTGCCACCGTGGCGCTGCACGACGGTGCGAACCAGCAGCAGCCCGAGACCGACACCGTGGACTTCCGGGTGCGAGTCGCGGTGCAGCCGGTGAAACGGCTGGAACAATTGAGACTGCATCGCGGGCGGGATGCCCGGGCCCTGGTCCTGTATCGCAATCGCCCAGTGTTCGGGGCGCTCGCTCGCGTGGCAGCGCAGGTCGAGCCCGGGCGGCGAATATTTGAGCGCGTTGCTCAGCACGTTGGTCAGCGCGCGGGTCAGCAAGCTCCGGTCGGCGACGCAGAGCGCTTCGTCGAGGGTGGTGATCAACAGCACCTTGACCTGGCGCTTGCGCGCGTGCGCCCAGGCGTCGTCGATGGTCTGCTGCAGCAACCCCACCAGGTCGATCACCTCGGGATGAAACGGCTGGGCTTCGGCGCGCGCCAGATTGACGAAGCCATCGGCGAGCTCCAGGCCGGTTTCCGCGTGGCGCGCAATGCGTTGCAGCATCTCGTCTTCGCTGAAGGCCCCGTTGCGGGTGCGCGCCAGTTCCAGGACAGTGAGGATGGCGGCGCTGGGTTCGCGGATGTCGTGCGAGATGAAGCGCAGCGCTTCGTCGCGCTGGCTCTGCGCATGGCGCATCTTGCTGATGTCGACCAACGCGACCATCCAGCCGGCGTGGGCGTTGCGCGCGTCGAAAAACGGCACGCATCGCAACAGCAGGAAGCGGCCCCGGGCATCCTGGCCTTCGCCGATGATGGACCGCAGCGGCGGGCCGTGCAGCGCGCCGGCCGGCATCATCGGCGCGCCGGTGCTGCGCCAGTGGATGTCGGCCAGCAGCAGGTGCGCGTCGCTGCCGACCAGCCCCAGCCCCCGGGATTCCGACTGCCAATGACGCGTGGCTGCCATGTTGGCGATGAAGACCGCGCCGGTGCGGTCCAGGATCATGGTCGGATCGGGCAGCTGGTCGATGCCGTCGCGCACGAACCGGTGCAGGTCGCGCATGCGCAGGCCGGCGGCCGAGGTGGCGGCCATCTGCCGGTCGAGAAAGTCGCCGCCGGTCACACGCGGCCGCGCGACCGGCAGGCCGTCCATGGCCTCGCTGAGCAGTTCGGTGCCCCAGCGCAGGTAGCGGAAGGCCGCGCTCAACCGCATCAGGCTCCAGAGCGGGTAGACAAGCAGCAATCCGAAAAATCCCGAGGCCGGCGTGAACTGCACGCCGATCATCGGCCGCGCCACGTGCAGCCCCAGTCGCAGCGCCAGCATGGCGCAGATCAGCATGATCACGCCGAGCGGCCGCAGCCACAGCAGCCCGAGCAGGGCGATCACGAGCGGGCCGAGATTGAAAGCCAGATCCTGCCAGGGCTGCGCCAGCACCACCTGGCGGTCATCGATCAGCCCCTGCAACACGCTGCCGAAGATCTCCACGCCCGGCGTGAGGCCGGTCGCGGCCGGCGCCGAGGTGGCGTAGAGGTCGCCGAGCGCGGCCGCGGTCGCACCGATCAGCACGTAGCGATTGCGAAAGGTGCCCTCGGGCACCGTGCCGCGCAGCACGTCCGCGTACGACACCGTCGGAAAGGGCGGTTGGCCGCGCGCGAACACGATCACCTCGTGTTCGGTGCGCAGCCACGGCCCGCTCGGCTGCGCGACCGGGGCCTGCGGGTTCGGCGCGGGTGGCAGCGCGGTGTCATGGGCATAGGCCTGCGCCGCCTGCTGCAGGGCGAGCGTGAAATGCGGCCACAACCGGCCTGCAAAGCCCTCGCGCATGTAGACGGTGCGCGCCACGCCATCTTCGTCGATCGACAGGTGGCCGTGGCCCAGCGCGGTCGCCGCACGGGCCAATGCGGGCACCGGCAGCAGCTCCGACTGGGCCTTGCTGCCGCGCACCTGCAGCGCCAGTGGAATCACCACGCAGCCGCTGTCTGCGATGCCGTTGGCCAGCACGGCGTCGTCGCCCGGGTGTTCCGTGTCGGGCTCGGTCAACAGCAGGTTGAGCCCGATGCATCGCGGCCCGTCGGCCGCGATGCGGCGCAGCAGCTCGGCGTGCAGGGCGCGCCGCCAGGGCCAGCGGCCGACGGCTTCGAGGCTCTTTTCGTCGATCGCGACGATCACGATCTCGTCGGTGGGCGGTTGCCGCACGGCGGCCCGCGCGTTGTCTTGCAGCATGCGGTCGACCCGTGGCAGCGGCTGGGTCAGCGCCGCGATCGACACGAATGCCACCATCCCGATCGACAGCAGCCACCACGATCCGCGCCGTCGCAGCGCGCGGCGCAACCGGCGGCTCCAGTCGGCCTCGTGCCCGTCGGAAATGCCGGGGCCGGCCTTTTCGGGCGGCGAAGGGGGTGCGGGAACGCCAGCCATTGCGAGAAGCCCGGGTCAGGGCCGCTCGATCGGCGCGCCGTCGCTGGAGGTCAGGCCGCCGCCCGCGCCGGTGCGCACGACGGCGCCGATGCGCACTCGCCGGGCCGGCGAGAACGGGCCGCTCAGGCCGGACGCATCGCGCGCCTGCAGGCGCACGAAGTACTGGCCGCGCGGCTGGCCGCTGAGCGTCCATACCGGCGCAGGCAGGTCGACATCGGCGACGAGATCGGTGAAGGCCTCGTCTCGCGCCAGTTGCGCGCGAAAGCGCTCTCCGGGTTGCGCGGCCCAGCGCAGCGTAGGTGCCTCGCCGCTGTCGTCGAGTTCGAGTTCGCCGATGCGCGGCGTCGGCACCACCGTGAAAGGCTGGCCCGCCGCGAAGGGTCCGCGGCGCGCATCGCCGGCGTCGCGCTCGAGCGATGCCACGCGCCACCAGTAGTTGCCGGGCGGCAGTGCCGCCACGCCGAGCCGGCAGCCATCGCGCCGGCTTTCGCGCAGGCGCACATCGCTGAAATCGGGCTGGCCCGACACCTCGAACAGCACGCCGCCGGCGCCGGCCAATTCGGAGCAGACCAGCTGGCCGGATTCGGCCAGGAGCCGGCCGCCGGCGGGCGGGCTCTGGTACAGCGGCGGCACGGGCTGCGCATGCACGCGGATCGCGCGGCGCGTCTCGTGGCCGGCCAGACCCTCTGCATCGAGCGCGCGCACGCCCAGCGAGTAGTCGCCGTCCTCGAGTGCGGCGAACTGCGCCCGCCCGGTCCGGAATACGCCATTGCGCACCACGTCACGCAGGGCTTCGTCGCGCGCGATGCGCACTTCGTAGCCCCCGCCGGTCGCCTCCACGGGCCCGAGCTCCAGCGTCACGAGATTGGCGTCCTCCAACTCGCGCGGCAACCGGGACAGGTCAGGCGCCGCCGGCAGGGCACGGCGTGGGCCGATCCGGCCCTGGTCGTCCACCACGGCGCCCTGGCCGCCCACCAGGCTCGCGGCGCGCGGCGCGCCTTGGGGCCGGCGGTTCGGCCTGAGCGACACCACGCCCTCGGTGACCGCAGTTGCCACGCGGCCGTCGCCGCCGACCGACACGTCGAACCGGGTGCCTCGGACGCTGGCGACAGCACCTGGCGCCTGAATCTCGAACATGCGGCCCTTGGGCTGCGGCGCGACCTCGGACTCGACCTTCCCCTTGCGCACCTGGATCACCGACTGGTAAGTGCTGCCCGGACGCTTGCCGCGCAGGCGCTTGAGTTCGACATCGGAATCGGCCAGCACGCGCACCACCGAGCCGTCGGCCAGGCGCAGGCGGAGGTAGCCTTGTTCGGGAACCTGCAGCCGCGTGCCTTCGGTCACCGCATCGTCGGCTGCCAGCGCGGACGGCGGGACCGCGTCGATCGCAGGCATCCGTCCGGTGGCCGTGCCGTGGACGAATTCCACCTTGGCCGTGGTCAGGCTCGCAGGCCGCACCCAGCGCCGCGGCACCCGCACCACGCTGCCTGCGGGGAGGTTCGCCGGGTCGGCGATCCGGTTGAGCGTCTGCAATTCATGCCAACGGGCGGGCGCCCTGAGATAGCGTGCGCCGATGGAGGGGAGCGTATCGCCCTCCACCACGCGGTGCTGCAGGAACGCACCGGGTGCAGCGTGCGCAGCCGCGCCAGCCAGGCCTCCCGCCAGAACGAGGGCGGCGACAGGGCGCCCCCAGCCGGCGGCGTTCATGCCATTGCGCTGACGACAGGTGGACGCAGGGAGCTGAGCGCAGCGTCATCGATGGCTTCGAGCCGATAGCCCAGGCCATAGATCGCCGACAGCAGAAATCCGTTGGAGGGCCGCAGGTCGAGCTTGGTGCGCAGGCGCGAGATGTGCGTGTCGAGCGACCGCGACGGCGCGTCCGGGCCGAGACCCCAGACGGCCTCGCGCAGGTGCTCGCGCGACAGCAGGCGGCCGAGGTTCTGGAACAGGAACAGTGCGAGTTCGTACTCGCGGTGCTTGAGTTCGACCGCCACGCCGTTGACCTGCAGCACCCGCGAATGCAGCATGAAGTGGTAGGGTCCGAAGCTGACCTCGGCCTCATGATGGCGCGGGTAGGCGCGCCGCAGCAGCGCACGCACGCGGGCCTCGAGTTCCCCCACGCGGATCGGCTTGACCATGAAGTCGTCGGCACCGGCCGTCAGGCCCTCGATCATGTCGGCCTCCTCGCGGCGGTTGGTGACGAAGAGAATCGGCAGCCGGCTTGCCAGGTCCTGACGGATCCACTTGACCACCGCCGGCCCTGAAACGTCGGGCAGGCTCCAGTCGAGGATCAGCAAATCGAAGGTTTGCTGGCGCAGGTCGCGCAGCAAAGTCCTTCCTTCGGTGTACGTGTGGCATTCGTGACCAATGCCTTCCATCGTGTGCTTGATGAGTTCAAGCTGGCACGGTTCGTCATCGAGCGCTGCGATTCGCATTCCATTCCCTGCCTTTTTTTAGTGCCGCGAGTTTAGAACGGTTGCGTGCTTTATAGCCAGCGCGTCGTCGGATTTCAACTGTTAACTACTGCACGAAGGTGCACTGCAAGTGTCAACGCAGGGGTCGGACCGGCGTGAAAACGGCCGGGGCGCCCTCGTGACGGGGCCGCGGCCGGCCCGCTCAAGGCATCAGGCGTCTTCGGGTAAGCTCGGCGCAAATTTCAATGCGGCCCCGAGGCCGCGACCGCCCGAGGAGATACCTATGCTGATTGGCGTGCCGGTCGAGACGACGGCTGGCGAAACCCGAGTGGCGGTCACGCCCGAGACGGCGAAGAAGCTCGTGGCCCAGGGTCATGTCGTGCGGGTGCAGTCCGGTGCCGGCGTTGCCGCCAGCGTGACCGATGCGGCCTACCAGGCGGCCGGCGCGGAGATCACCGATCTCGATGGCGCTTTCGGCGCCGACATCGTGCTCAAGGTGCGGACCCCCAGCGACCCCGAAGTCGCCCGCATGAAGGCCGGAACCGTCGTGGTCGGCATGCTCAATCCCTTCGACGCCGCGGGCCTGCAGCGCCTGGCGGCGGCCGGCCTCACCGGCTTCGCGCTCGAAGCCGCGCCGCGAACCACGCGCGCCCAAAGCATGGACGTGTTGAGTTCGCAGGCCAACATCGCCGGCTACAAGGCCGTGATGATCGCGGCCGACAAGTACCAGCGCTTCTTCCCAATGCTGATGACTGCGGCCGGCACGGTGAAGGCCGCACGCGTCGTGATCCTCGGGGTCGGCGTGGCCGGGCTGCAGGCGATCGCGACCGCCAAGCGGCTCGGTGCGGTGATCGAGGCGAGCGACGTGCGCCCGAGCGTGAAGGAGCAGATCGAATCGCTCGGCGGCAAATTCATCGAGGTCTCCTACGACACCGACGAAGAGAAGGAAGCCGCGGTCGGCGTCGGCGGCTATGCCAAGCCGATGCCGCCGAGCTGGCTCGCGCGTCAGCAGGTCGAGGTCGCCAAGCGGGTCGCGCTGGCCGACGTGGTGATCAGCACCGCGCTCATTCCGGGCCGCGCTGCGCCGACGCTCATCACCGAAGAGATGGTCAGGTCGATGAAGCCGGGCTCGGTGATCGTCGACATCGCGGCGGGCAAGGGACCGGACGGGATCGGCGGCAACTGCCCCCTGTCGGAAGCCGACAAGACCGTGACGAAGCACGGCGTGACGATCGTCGGCGAGACCAATCTCGCAGCGCTGGTCGCGGCCGACGCCTCGGCGCTCTACGCACGCAACGTGCTCGACTTCCTGAAGCTCATCGTCACGAAGGAGGGCGGGCTGAAGATCGACCTCGAGGACGACATCGTGGCCGCCTGCCGCATGACGCAAGACGGCCAGGTCACCCGCAAATAAGCGCAAGGAAGAAAGCCATGGATCCCGTCTCCCACACCGTCATCAACCTGATCATCTTCGTGCTGGCGATCTACGTCGGCTACCACGTGGTCTGGACCGTCACGCCCGCGCTGCACACGCCGCTGATGGCGGTGACCAACGCCATCTCGGCGATCGTCATCGTCGGCGCCATGCTGGCCGCTGCGCTCACCGAGACCACGCTCGGCAAGACCATGGGCGTGCTGGCCGTGGCGCTGGCCGCAGTCAACGTCTTCGGCGGCTTCCTCGTCACGCGGCGCATGCTCGAGATGTTCAAGAAGAAAGAGAAGAAGGCAGTGGCACCGGCGGGAGACAAGACATGAGCATGAATGTCGTCACGCTGCTGTACCTGGTGGCCAGCGTGTTCTTCATCCAGGCGCTCAAGGGCCTGAGCCATCCCACGACGTCGATCCGGGGCAACGTCTTCGGCATGGCGGGCATGACCATTGCCGTGCTGACCACCGCGGCGCTCATCGTCGAGCTCTCCGGTGGCAAGGCGCTCGGCATGGGCTGGGTATTGCTCGGCCTTCTGGTCGGTGGCACCGGCGGCTCGATCGCCGCCAAGCGCGTCGAGATGACCAAGATGCCCGAACTGGTCGCGTTCATGCACAGCATGATCGGCCTGGCCGCGGTGTTCATTGCCGTGGCGGCGGTGGCGGAGCCCTGGGCCTTCGGCATCTCGGCGCACGGCCAGCCGATCCCGGGCGGCAACCGCATCGAGCTGGCGCTCGGCGCGTTCATCGGCGCGGTCACCTTCACCGGCTCGATCATCGCGTTCGGCAAGCTCTCGGGCAAATACAAGTTCCGCCTGTTCCAGGGTGCGCCGGTGCAGTTCAAGGGGCAGCACATCCTCAACGCCGCGCTCGGCCTCGCGGCAGCCTTCTTCGTCTTCGGCTTCTGGCATTCGCAGAGCTGGATGGACATCGTGCTGGTCATCGCGCTGGGCTTCGCGCTCGGCGTGCTGCTGATCATCCCGATCGGCGGCGCCGACATGCCGGTGGTGGTGTCGATGCTCAACAGCTACTCGGGCTGGGCGGCGGCGGGCATCGGCTTCTCGCTGAACAACGCGATGCTGATCATCGCGGGTTCGCTGGTGGGCAGCTCGGGCGCGATCCTGAGCTACATCATGTGCAAGGCGATGAACCGCTCGTTCTTCAACGTGATCCTCGGCGGCTTCGGCGGCGATGCGACTTCCGCCGCTGCGGGCGCCAAGGAGCAACGCGCGGTCAAGAGCGGCAGCGCGGACGACGCGGCCTTCGTGCTCGGCAATGCCGAGACGGTGGTGATCGTGCCGGGCTACGGGCTGGCCGTGGCGCGCGCGCAGCACGCCGTGAAGGAGCTTGCGCAGAAGCTCACCGACAAGGGCATCACGGTCAAGTACGCGATTCATCCGGTGGCCGGCCGCATGCCGGGCCACATGAACGTGCTGCTCGCCGAAGCCGAGGTGCCCTACGACCAGGTCTTCGAGATGGAAGACATCAACGGCGAGTTCGGCCAGGTCGACGTGGCGATCATCCTCGGCGCCAACGACGTGGTGAATCCGGCCGCGCACACCAAGGGCAGCGCCATCTACGGCATGCC
>SEGN01000386.1 GCA_004211245.1 Variovorax sp. | reverse complement strand
GCCGAAATGCTGACCGGCGGCGTCGGCATCGGCTTCTGGGTGTGGGACGAGTGGAACAACCTCAACGTCAAGAACATCATCATCGCGATCTTCGTGATCGGCATCGTCGGCCTCGTGCTCGAATTTGCGCTCATCAAGATCGCCACGGCGTTCACTTTCGAGGAGGTGAAGTCATGAACGATGTGATCGACCCGAAGTTCATCGACATCCAGAACGTCGAGCAGACCTTCAAGACCGCCAAGGGCAGCTTCCAGGCGCTGCGCGACATCAACCTGAGCGTGGCCAAGGGCGAGTTCGTGGCATTGATCGGGCACTCCGGCTGCGGCAAGTCGACGCTGCTGAACCTGATCGCCGGCCTGACCAAACCCACGCAGGGCGTGCTGCTGTGCGCCAACAAGGAAATCGCCGGCCCGGGGCCTGAGCGCGCGGTGGTGTTCCAGAACCATTCGCTGCTGCCTTGGCTGACCTGCTACGAGAACATCTACCTGGGTGTGGAACGCGTCTTCTCGGCAAACGAGAGCCGCGCGCAGTTGAAGGCACGCACCGATGCGGCGCTGGCACTGGTGAGCCTGACGCCGGCGACTAACAAGCGGCCCGGCGAAATCTCGGGCGGCATGAAGCAGCGCGTCGGCATCGCCCGCGCGCTGGCGATGGAACCCAAGGTGCTGTTGATGGACGAGCCGTTCGGCGCACTCGATGCCCTCACCCGCGCCAAGCTGCAGGACGAGCTGCTGTCGATCGTGCAGAAGACCGAGAGCACGGTCGTGATGGTCACCCACGATGTGGACGAAGCGGTGCTGCTGTCCGACAAGATCGTGATGATGACCAACGGCCCCTCCGCCACCATCGGCGAGGTGCTCAGCGTCAATCTGCAGCGCCCGCGCAACCGGGTCGAACTGGCGGAAGACCGCAACTACGTGCACTACCGCAAGGCGGTCATCGACTTTCTCTACACCCGGCAAGCCCACGTCGAAAAGGCGGCATGACATGACCCCCCATCAGATCGAACTGGTGCAATCCAGCTTTGCCAAGGTGGTGCCGATTTCGGACCAGGCCGCGGCCATCTTCTACGCCCGCCTCTTCGAGTTGGCGCCCGAAGTGCGCGCACTGTTCAAGGGCGACATGGTCGAACAGGGCCGCAAGCTCATGACCATGCTGGGCAGCGTCACACGCTTGCTCACCAGGCTCGACGAGCTGGTGCCGATCGCGCAACGCCTGGCCGAACGCCATGTGGCCTACGGCACGCAGCCGGCGCACTATGCCGTCGTCGGCGCGGCCCTGATCGACACGCTCGACAAGGGCCTGGGTGCCGAGTTCACGCCCGAGGTGCGGCAGGCCTGGGAAACGGCCTATGCCACGCTGTCGAGCGTCATGATCACGGCCGCGGCCGACCTGCCGGCAACGGCCGACTGAGCGGCGGACCCCGACCGTGAAAACGTTCATCCGGGTTATCGAATACTGGGTGCCGACCGAGGACGGCAGCCTGCTGGAATTCGGCGGCGGGCTGTTCGGCGAAGCCACCCGTTTCGCCGCCGTCAGCAACAATCTCTGCTTCGGCCGCGGCGAGGGCCTGCCAGGACGTGCCTGGGACACCGGGCACCCGATCGTGCTGAAGGAACTCGAAGGCTCCTACTTTCGCCGCGCCGCTGCGGCAAAGGCCGCCGGCCTGACCTGTGGCATCGCGGTGCCGATCTTCAAGGGCGACACGATCAGCGCCGTCGCCGTGATCTTCTGCGGCGACGACGAAGCGCACGCCGGCGCCATCGAACTCTGGTCCAACGACCCCGCAGCGTCGCACGACATGACGCTGGCCGATGGCTATTACGGCACCACCGGCGACACCTTCGAATTCATCTCGCGCGCGACCGCCTTTCGCCGCGGCAACGGCTTGCCCGGCATGGCCTGGGAATCACAGAAGCCGGTGTTCCTGCCCGACCTGGGCAAGGGCTCGGGCTTCCTGCGGGCCGACGGCGCAGTCAAGGTCGGCATCAACCGCGGCTTTGCGATTCCATGCTCGACGCTGGACGGTTCCAGCTTCGTGATGGCCTTTCTGTCGGCGCTCGCCACGCCGATCGCGCGCCGCGTCGAGACGCCCGCTGGCGCGCGCCTTCGCCACCGGCGTGCCTGCGGTGGCCGAACCCATGATCGCCATCCCGGTCGCGCCGCAAGGCCGCATCACCGCCGTGATGGCACTGCATTTCTGACCTCTCTTCATTCGGGAAAAACACGTCATGAAGAAAATGAAACTCGTGCTGGTCGGCAATGGCATGGCCGGCGTACGCGCGGTCGAGGAGCTCATCAAGCTCGCGCCCGATCTCTACGACATCACGGTGTTCGGTTCGGAGCCGCATCCCAACTACAACCGCATCCTGCTCTCCCCGGTACTGGCTGGCGAGCAGACGGTCGAGCAGATCATCCTGAACTCGTGGGAGTGGTACGCGGAGAACCACATCACGCTGCACGCCGGCAAGACGGTGACCGAAGTCGACCGCGTCAGGCGCATCGTGCGCGCCGCCGCCAAGGACGGCAGCGTGATCGAAGCCGAGTACGACCGGCTGCTGCTGTGCACCGGATCGAACCCGTTCATCCTGCCGGTGCCGGGCAAGGATCTGCAGGGCGTGATCGCCTACCGCGACATCGCGGACACAAACACGATGATCGAGACCGCGAAGTCGCACAAACACGCGGTGGTCATCGGTGGCGGCCTGCTCGGGCTCGAGGCGGCCAACGGCCTGATGCTGCGCGGCATGAGCGTGACGGTGGTGCACGTCAACGCGTGGCTCATGGAACGCCAGCTCGACGACGTGGCGGGCGGGCTGCTGCGCAAGTCGCTGGAAGACCGCGGCCTGAAGTTCCTGCTCAATGCACAGACGCAGGAGCTCGTGGACGACGGCAATGGCCGGGTCAAGGCGGTCAGGTTCAAGGACGGCACCGAGACGCCGGCCGACCTGGTCGTGATGGCCGTCGGCATCCGCCCGAACACCGCGCTGGCCGAATCGATGCGGCTGCACTGCCACCGCGGCATCGTGGTCAACGACACGATGCAGACCGTGACCGATGCGCGCATCTACTCGGTCGGCGAATGCGCGGCGCACCGCGGCATCGCCTACGGACTCGTGGCGCCGCTGTTCGAACAGGCCAAGGTCGCGGCGAACCACCTCGCGCAGTTCGGCATCGGCCGCTACCTGGGCTCGCTCACGTCCACCAAGCTCAAGGTGACGGGCATCGACCTGTTCAGCGCCGGCGAGTTCATGGGCGGCGAAGGCACCGAGGAGATCGTGATGAGCGACCCGTTCGGCGGCGTCTACAAGAAGCTGGTGATCAAGGACGACAAGCTCATCGGCGCGTGCCTCTACGGCGACACGGTCGACGGCAGCTGGTACTTCAAGCTGCTGCGCGACGGCCGCAGCGTGCACGACATCCGCGAGAAGCTGATGTTCGGCGAATCGAACATCGGCGACACCGGCCACGAAGGCCACAACAGCGCGGCGGCGATGCCCGACGAGGCCGAGGTCTGCGGCTGCAACGGCGTCAACAAGGGCACCATCTGCAAGGCGATCAAGGAGAAGGGGCTGTTCACGCTCGACGAGGTGAAGAAGCACACCAAGGCCAGCGCGAGCTGCGGCTCCTGCACCGGCCTGGTCGAGCAGATCCTGATGTTCACCGCCGGCGGCGACTACTCCGCCGCGCCGAAGAAGAAGGCCATCTGCGGCTGCACCGAGGCGAGCCACAAGGACGTGCGCGACGCCATCCGCACGCAGAAGTACCTGACGCACGCCGAGGTGTACGAAGGCCTGGGCTGGCGCACGCCGAACGGCTGCGCGAGCTGCCGCCCCGCCGTCAACTACTACCTCATCAGCACCTGGCCGAAAGAGGCGAAGGACGATCCACAGAGCCGCTTCGTCAACGAACGCAGCCACGCGAACATCCAGAAGGACGGCACCTATTCGGTGATCCCGCGCATGTGGGGCGGCCACACCACGCCCGACGAGCTGCGCCGCATCGCCGACGCCGCCGACAAGTACAAGATCCCGACCGTGAAGGTCACGGGCGGCCAGCGCATCGATTTGCTGGGCGTGAAGAAGGAAGACCTGGCTGGCGTCTGGAAGGACATCGGCATGCCCTCGGGCTTCGCCTACGCCAAGTCGCTGCGCACGGTGAAGACCTGCGTCGGCAGCGAATGGTGCCGCTTCGGCACGCAGGACTCGACGCAGATGGGCAAGGACATCGAGCACGCGCTGTGGGCCATGTACTCGCCGCACAAGGTCAAGATCGCGGTGAGCGGCTGCCCGCGCAACTGCGCCGAGGCCGGCATCAAGGACGTGGGCGTGATCGGCGTCGACTCGGGCTGGGAAATCTACGTGGGCGGCAACGGTGGCATCAAGACCGAGGTGGCGCACTTCCTGGTCAAGGTGAAGACGGCCGAGGAGGTGATGGAGTTCACCGGCGCTTTCCTGCAGCTGTATCGCCTCGAGGGGTGGTACCTCGAGCGCACGGTGCACTACATCTCTCGCGTCGGCCTCGACCATGTGAAGAAGCGCATTCTCGAAGACGTGGAGGGTCGCAAGGCCCTGTGGGAAGAGCTGCAGTTCGCGCTCGATGGCGAGCCGGATCCGTGGTTCGAGTCGACCCGCGCCTCTGTCGACGTGCGCCAGTTCACGCCGGTGGCCGAAGCGCCGCTGACTTTCATCCCGAAGTCGACGATGGCCCCGGCCGACGTCACCTGAACCGGAGCGCGCCATGACCGAATGGAAGACCATCTGCCGCGTCGAGGACATCCCCGTTCTCGGCGCGCGCCGCGTCGCACGCCCGATCGGCGTGGCCGTCGCAGTATTTCGCAACAGCAAGGACGAGGTGTTCGCCCTGCTCGACCGCTGCCCGCACAAGGGCGGCCCGCTGAGCCAGGGCATCGTGTTCGGCACCAGCGTGGCCTGCCCGCTGCACAACTGGACGATCG
>SEGN01000062.1 GCA_004211245.1 Variovorax sp. | reverse complement strand
TGAGCAACCTGATCCAGTTCGATGCGGCCGCCAATCCTGGCAATTCCGGCGGCCCGCTGGTCAACATGGACGGCGAGGTGCTCGGCATCGTCACCGCGATCCTGAACCCGACGCAGGCGCGCACCTTCATTGGCATCGGTTTTGCGGTGCCGATCGAGAACGCCGCGTCTGCCGTCGGCACCCCGCCCTTCTGATCTTCTTATTCTTCCGAACCCGCACTGAAAGACGAGCAGCAGCATGAGCACAGAGAACACGTCCGCGCCCGCCACCGCCGAATTGATGGAGCAGATCCTCTACCAGGTCAAGCGCGTGGTGGTGGGCCAGGACCGATTCCTGGAACGCGTGATGGTCGCAATGCTGGCTGGCGGCCACCTGCTGGTGGAAGGCGTGCCCGGCCTGGCCAAGACGCTGACCATCAAGACGCTGGCCGACACGGTGCAGGGGCAGTTCAAGCGGATCCAGTTCACGCCCGATCTGGTGCCGGCCGACCTGGTGGGCACGCGCATCTACAACCAGAAGACCGGCGACTTTTCCACCTCGCTCGGCCCGGTGTTCGCCAACCTCCTGCTGGCCGACGAAATCAACCGTGCGCCGGCCAAGGTCCAGAGTGCGCTGCTGGAGGTGATGCAGGAGCGGCAGGTGACGATCGCCGGCGAAACCCACAAGGTGCCGCGCCCTTTCCTCGTGATGGCCACGCAGTGCCCGAGGCGCAGGTCGACCGCTTCATGATGAAGGTGCTGGTCGACTATCCGACCGACGAGGAGGAGTTCGTGATCGTCGAGCGCGTGATCGGTGCGCCGGTGGTCGCGAGCCCGGTCGCCACCACCGAGCAGCTGGCTGCGCTGCAGGCCGAAGCGCGCCGCATCTACGTCGACCCATCGCTGATCCAGTACGCGGTCAAGCTGGTGTCGGCCACGCGCAACCCCGAGAAGCACGGCCTGAAGGACATGCGCCGCTTCATCACCTTCGGCGCCAGCCCGCGCGCCAGCATCAACCTCACCGAAGGCGCACGCGCTCTCGCGCTGCTGCGCGGCCGCAGCTATGCGCTGCCCGAAGACATGACCGCGCTGGTGCCCGACGTGCTGCGCCATCGCGTCACGCTGTCGTATGAAGGCCTTTCGGAAGGCCTCACGCCGGACGGCCTGATCGACAAGATCATGCGGGCCGTCCCCGCCCCCGCCAAGCCGCTCGAACATGAAAAGCTGGTGGCGTGAAATGAGCTCACCCCCAGTCTTCGCGCACTTCGTGTCGCTTCGCCAACCCCCTTGCAGGGGGCAACGCCTGCGGCCCGGCAAAGCCGGTTCCGCGGCGTTCTGGAATTGAGATGAAAAGCTGGTGGCGGAAACAACCCTCCGCAGCGGCTGATGTCGCGGCCAACGACGCGCCGCCCGCGATGGGCGCGGAGCGCGCGCTGCGCCGGCTCGAATGGACGGTGATCCGGCGGCTCGACGGCCTGCTGCAGGGCGACTACCGCACGCTGATGCGCGGCACCGGGCTCGACCTCGCCGACCTGCGCGAGTACCAGCACCACGACGATGTGCGCCACATCGACTGGAACGTCACGGCGCGGCTGCAGATTCCGCACGTCCGCGTGTACACCGAGGACCGCGAGATGACGGCCTGGTTCGTGCTCGACCTGAGCCGATCCGTGGACTTCGGCTCCGGCACCCGGGCCAAGCGGGAGATTTCGGCCGGCTTCGTCGGCGTGCTGGCGCGCCTGCTCACGCGCCACGGCAACCGGGTCGGCGCACTGGTGTACGGCAACGACCTCGAGGCCGTGATCCCGCCGCGCAGCGGGCGCAGGCACGTGCTGCATCTGCTGCATTCGATGGAACGACGCGCGGCTGCGCTGCGGCCTGGCCGCGGCATGACGCGGCTGGACGACCTGCTGAAGTCGGCCGCCACGCTGATGCCGCGCCGCTCGACCGTGTTCGTGGTGTCCGACTTCTTGAGCGAACCCGGCTGGGAGAGGCCGCTGGGCCTGCTGGCGCAGCGCCACGAGGTGCTGGCCGTGCGCCTGTACGACCCGCTCGAGCTCGAGTTGCCCGACCTTGGTCTGGTGCCGCTGACCGATGCCGAAACCGGCGAGCAGCTCTGGGTCGACACGCATGACGCCGGGTTCCGCAAGCGCTTCGCGCGCATCGCGGCCGAACGCGAGGCCGCCTTGCGCGGCGCGCTGGCCAAGGCCGGTGTCGATGCACTGGAACTTTCGACCGCGGACGACCTGGTCGAATCGATCGTGCGTTTTGCCGACATGCGCAAGCGCCGCGTGCGCAGCGGCGGCGCGCCGAACTTCAAGGTGGCAGCATGAATTTCCTCTGGCCCCAGTTCCTCTGGCTGCTGCTCGCGCTGCCGCTGCTGGTGCTGCTCTACGTCTGGCTGATGCGGCGCAAGAAGAAGCTGGCGCTGCGCTACGCGAGCCTGTCGATCGTGCGTGAAGCCATGGGCACGGGGCAGAGCGTGCGCCGCCACATTCCGCCGTTCCTGTTCCTGCTGGCCATGGCCGCGTTGCTGCTCGCAGCGGCACGGCCGATGGCGGTGGTGCTGCTGCCGACCAACCAGCAGACCATCATCCTCGCCATGGACGTGTCGGGCAGCATGCGTGCGACCGACGTGCTGCCCAACCGCCTGGTGGCCGCGCAGGAAGCGGCCAAGGGCTTCATCAAGGATCTGCCGCGCAACGTGAAGGTCGGCATCGTCGCCTTCGCCGGCAGTGCCACCGTGGCGCAAATGCCGACCGTGAACCGCGAAGACCTGGTGACCGCCATCGACGCGTTCCAGCTGCAGCGCGCCACGGCCACCGGCAACGCGATCGTGGTGTCTCTGGCCACGCTGTTCCCCGACGCCGGCATCGATGTCGCGCAGTTCGGGCCGCAGAGCCGCGCCCGCGGCACGCCGATCGAGCAGGCCGGCAAGAGCGGGGCGGCCAAGGAGTTCACGCCGGTCACGCCGGGCTCCTACACCTCGGCCGCCATCATCATGCTCACCGACGGCCAGCGCACCACCGGCGTCGATCCGCTGGATGCCGCCAAGGCCGCGGCCGACCGCGGCGTGCGGGTCTACACGGTGGGCGTGGGCACGGTCGACGGCGAAACCATCGGGTTCGAGGGCTGGTCGATGCGGGTGCGGCTCGACGAGGAAACGCTCAAGTCGGTGGCCAACAAGACGCAGGCCGAATACTTCTATGCGGGCACGGCGCAGGACCTGCACAAGGTCTACGAAACCCTGAGTTCGCGCCTCACGGTCGAGAAGAAGGAAACCGAAGTGTCGGCCCTCTTCGCGCTGGCTGCGGCCGTCCTCGTGCTCTTGTCCGCAGGGCTTTCCTTGTTCTGGTTCAACCGGATTCTTTGATGTTCGATCTGCAAGGCAAGGTCGCGCTCGTCACGGGCGGCAACGGCGGTATCGGGCTCGGCATGGCGGAAGGCCTCGCACGGGCCGGCGCGCGCGTCGTGATCGCCGCGCGCAATGCCGAAAAATCCACGGCCGCGGTCGACCGCCTCAAGGCACTCGGAAGCGACGCATTCGCACTGACGGCAGACGTGACCGACGAGGCATCCGTCACGGCGCTGTTCGCAGAGCTGGCAGAGCGCTGCGGGCGGCTCGACATCCTCGTCAACAACGCCGGCACCAACGTGCGCAAGCCGGTCGACCAGCTGGCGCTCGCCGAGTGGCACAAGGTGATGGACACCAACCTCACGAGCGCCTTTCTCTGCTGTCGCGCGGCGCACCCACAGCTCAAGGCCGCAGGTGGCGGCAAGGTGATCAACATCGGCTCGATGATGTCGATCTTCGGCGCGTCGTTCGCACCGGCCTATGGTGCGAGCAAGGGCGGCATCGTGCAGCTCACCAAGTCGCTCGCGGCCGCCTGGGCCGCCGACGACGTGCAGGTCAACGCGGTGCTGCCGGGCTGGATACAGACCGCCCTCACCGACGGCGCGCGCGCCGAAGTGCCGGGGTTGAACGAGCGCGTCATCGCACGCACCGCTGCGGGCCGCTGGGGCCAGCCCGAAGACCTGGCCGGGATCGCCGTGTTCCTGGCGAGTGCCGCGTCGGACTTCATCACCGGCACCGCCATCCCGGTGGACGGCGGTTACTCGATCGTCGCCTGATCGACCGCGTCAGCCGGCCGCAGCCCGCGTGAGCATTCGGCCGGCCCGCGCCAGCACGCGCGCCTCGCCACCGCGATAAGCGCATCGGCCGTTCACGAACACCTGCACGATGCCTTCGCTCACGCCGTGCGGTGCGTCGTAGGTGGCGGTGTCGCGCACCGTTTCGGGATCGAACACCACCACGTCGGCCATGGCACCGACGCGCAACAGGCCACGGTCGGCGATGCGCAGATTGCGCGCGGTCATGCCGGTCATCTTGTGGACGGCCTGCTCGAGCGTGAACAGGCGGCGCTCGCGCCAGTAGCGCGCCAGCACGCGGGGGAATGCGCCCCACAGGCGCGGATGCGGATGACGGTCGTGCGGCAGACCGTCGCTGCCGATCATGGTGAGTGGGTGCGCGATGACGCGCTCCACGTCTTCTTCCAGCATCTGGAAATAGCAGGCGCCGCCGGGCTGAAGTCGGCGACAGGCTTCTTTCTGGTCCACGCCCCACTCGGCGGCGATGTCGGACAGCAGGCGGCCGGTCATGCCGGGGTGCGGGTCCGACCACGTCAGCAGCACGTCGATCACGCCGTCCACCAGGTCTTCGCGCAGCACCGTGGAACCGGCGACATAGGGGTAGACGTCCATTGCGATCGACTGGCGCTGCGCCAGCGCCTCGACCAGCGGCAGCGTCTCCCTCGTGCGGCCCCAGTTGGCCGGGCCGGCGCACTTGTGGTGCGAGATCACGAGCGGCACGCCGGCGTGGAAGGCCGTATCGCCGGCTTCGTGCATGGCCTCGATGATCGTCGCCATCTCGCTGCGCAGATGGGTCGCATAGACGCCGCCGTGCCGCGCGACGACGCGGGCCAGCGCGGTGACCTCGTCGGCCGGCGCCTGGAACGCCTCTTCGTAGAACAGGCCCGACGACAGGCCGTGCGCGCCGGCCGTCATGCATTCATCGAGCAGCGCCGCCATGCGCGCGGCCTCGACGGCATCGGCGGGCCGGTCGAGCGACTGCATCGCGGCAAAGCGCAACGTGGTGTGGCCGACCAGCGCCGCCACGTTGAGCGCCGGTTGTGCGGCGTCGACGGCCGCGCGGTAGGAGGCCATCGTCGCGTGTCGGAAGGTGTCGGCGCCAAGCAGCGTGAGCGGCGGCCTGGATTGCGGCGTGCTGTACGGCGCGAGCGAGATGCCGCAGTTGCCCGTGACCACCGTCGTGATGCCCTGCGACAGCTTGGGCAGGCACAGCGGGTCGCGCAACACGATCGCGTCGTCGTGCGTGTGCGCGTCGATGAAACCGGGCGCAATCACCTTGCCCCGACAGTCGACGACTTCGAGGTCTTCCAGGGCGATGCCGTCGGGCAGGCGCGTGCGCAGTCCCTCGCCGAGCGCTGCGATGCGATCGTCGATCAGCAGCACATCGCCGGGCCAGGACGGGCCACCCGAACCGTCGACGACCAGCCCCTGCTCGAACAGGACCGCAGCGCTCACGAGGCTGCACTCCCGCTGTCGGTGTCGTTGGCCGCCTTGCCGCCGACGATGCCGCCGCCGTCCCAGCTCTGCAGCGGGTGCGTGGTGGCGTCGATGCCGTGGCGCTGGAACGCTTCGCGCGCGCGCTGCAGCCGCTGCACGGCGGGTTCGCCGCGCCGTTGCGCCACCAGCACCGTGAGAATCTCGATCACGGTCAGGTGCGTGAGGTAGGCATCGATGCCAACGTGCATCACCGCATCGTCGGGCACCGACAGGCCGAGCAGGAAGTCGGCCTTTGCCGCGAGCGCGGTGCCGGGCCGCGTCAGCGCGACCACCTTGGCGCCCTGCCCGTGCGCGATGTCGACCGCATCGAGCAGCGACGGCATGCCGCCGACGTGCGAGATCGCGATCACCACGCCGCCGGGCCGTTGCGCCGCGCCGGCCACCTGTTGCAGGTGGTAGTCGGACCAGGCGTTGGCCGACAGGCCGAGCCGGAACAGGCGCGCCTGCAGGTCGCTCGCCATGAACCACGAGGTGGCCCCGGCGCCGTACAGGTCGACGTGTGGCGCCATGGCGATGGCCGCCACCGCGCCGTCGAGCACCGCCATGTCGAGCTGGCTGCGCACGCCCGAGACCGAAGCGGCCGCACTGCGTGCGATCTTCGACACCACGTCGTCGGCGGCGTCCTCGATGTTGACGCGGCGGTGCAGCGGCGAGCCGCCGAGCGCCAGCTCCTGCGCGAGCGCGAGCTTGAACTCGCGCAGCCCGGCGAAGCCGAGGTCGCGGCAGGTGCGCATGATGGTCGGCACCGAGCTGCGCGAGCGTTCGGCCAGCATCTCGAAGTTTTCTTCGAGCACGCGGTCGGGATCTTCCAGGATCAGGTCGAGAATCGCGCGCCGCGTCGCCGGCGCACGGCTTCGGATTTCGGCGACGCGCTGGAGCAGGGAGAGGGTCATGGTCGCCATCAAAAATTCATCGATACCGCATCGCTGACGCGGTAGTCCTCTTCGACCACGGGCATCCAGTGCCATTTGTCGAAGGTCGTGCAGGGGTGAGAAATGCCGAAGCCGACACGTTCGCCGACCACCGGCGCCAGCGCTTCCTCGCCTGCGTCCCACCGCAGGTAGCCGTGCTGGTCGTTCAGCGCGCTGATGTGCCAGCCCGCCGGCACCGGCGAGGTCGCGCTCGTGCCGCGTGCCGCGCGGGCGATCGGCACGGGCATCGAGAGGTCGAACGACACGTCGCGCTTGCCCATTGCCACGATGGCGAGTCCGGGCTCGGGCCGCGATTGCACCGTGGCCCACACTTCCATCGCCGGACGCAGGCTGTCGCCGCAGTCACAACCCAGCCGTGCGTCGATCGACACCTGATAGCGCTGGTAGGTCCCGTGATCGTGCGTGACATAGCAGCCGGAGCGCAGCAGCCCGCGCACCGGCCTGCCCAGCGCGGGCGTGAGGCGGGCCGAAACGATGTCGTAGATGGCGGAGCCGCCGGCCGACACCAGCACCTCGTCGCACTCGAACCAGTCGTTGGCGACCGCCTCGCGCGCGACGGCATCGACGCGGTTCATCAACGCGTCGGTGTAGGCGCGATCGGCCGCGCTGTCGCCGGTGGCGCCCTGCCCTTCGTAGCACTCGATGCCGACCAGCCGCACCGCTGCGCTCTCGCGCGCGCTGCGGGCCAGCTGCACGGCCTGCGCGTGTGTGCGGCAGCCGGTGCGCGCACCTTCGACACCCAGCTCCAGCATCACCTCGAACGGCGCACTGCCCGGATGGCGCACCGACCAGTCGTCGATCAACGCGAGTTGCGCCGTCGAGTCGACCAGGAACACGACGCGCAGGCCTTCATGGGCGCGCAGCAGGTGCTGGATGCCGCCGAGGTCTTCGTCGCTCACCACCTGGTTGGCAATGAGCGCGCGCCGTGCGCCGGCGGCGACGCCGACCGCGAGCTGGGTGACGGTGGCGAAGGTGATGCCCCAGGCACCGGCGTCGAGCTGGCGCCGGAAGAGCTGCGGCGACATCGTGGTCTTGCCGTGCGGCGCGAAGCTCACGCCCCATTCGTCGACGCGTGCCTGCATCCAGGCCAGGTTGTGTTCCAGTGCCTCGCGCTTGAGCACCGCCAGCGGCAATGGCAGGTCGCCCGCCAGCAGGTTCCAGCCGGCGCCGCCGATGTCGCTGCGACGTCGTGCGGCCTGCGTGCGCGGGTAGCCCTTGAAACTGCCGTCCAGCAGTGGGTCGAGAAAGTCTTTGATCTTGTCGTTCATGGAGTCAGGCGGCCAGGAGATCGGTTCGAATGCAGGCGCGATGATGCCCCGGCGAGATTTCCTCCAGTGGCGGCACCGTGGCGGCGCAGGCTTCGATCGCGTGCGGGCAACGGGTACGGAACACGCAACCCGAGGGCGGCGCGATCGGGCTCGGGATGTCGCCCTTCAGCGCCACGTGGTCGGTCGGCTGCAGCGGATCGGGCCGCGGGCTCGCGGCCAGCAACGCCTGCGTGTAGGGATGGGCCGGGCGCTCGAACAGCTCGGCGGTGGTTGCCACCTCCATCACCTTGCCGAGGTACAGCACCACCACACGGTCGCAAAGGTATTCGACCACGTCGAGGTCGTGCGAGATGAAGAGCATGGTGAGCGACAACCGCTCCCGCAGGTCGGCCAGCAGGTTGATGACCTGCGCCTGGATCGACACGTCGAGCGCCGACAGCGGCTCGTCCGCCACGATGAACTCGGGCTCGACCGCGAGCGCGCGCGCCACGCCGATGCGCTGACGCTGCCCACCCGAGAACTCGTGCGGAAAGCGGCCCGCATGTTCGGGCCGCAGGCCCACGGTTTCGAGCAGTTCGGCGATGCGCCTGTCGCGTGCGGCCGCGCCCTTGTGCAGACCATGGGTGGACAAGGCTTCGGCCAGGATCGCGCTGACGCGCATCTTCGGGTTGAGGCTCGCGTACGGATCCTGGAAGATGATCTGCAACTTGCTGCGCAGCTTGCGCAGCCGTTCGCCGGAGAACTTGCCGATGTCCTCGCCGCGGTAGAACACCTCGCCGCCGGTGCGCTCGATCAGCCGCAGCACGGTGCGGCCGATGGTGCTCTTGCCCGAGCCCGACTCGCCGACCAGGCCCAGCGTCTCGCCGCTTCGGATCGCGAACGACACGTCGTCCACCGCGCGCACCGGACGCGTGCCGGAACCGAAGTACTTCTTGAGGTGGCGCACCTCGATCAGGGGAGTTGCGGTCATGTCGTTCATGCAGCCCTCGCCACTTTGGCCAGGTCGAGAGATTCGGCCACCCGAATGCAGCGCGCTTCGCGGCCCGGGCCGGTCGAAAGCAAGGGCGGCATCAGTTCGCGGCAGGCCGGAATCGCGAGGTCGCAGCGCGGCTCGAAGGCACAGCCCGGCGGCGGCGCGAGCGGGCTCGACACCTGGCCGCGGATCGCGCGCAGACGCCTGGGCCGCGCCTGGCCCGCGCGCGCCGCCTTGCCCGGCAGGCAGGCCAGCAAGCCTTGCGTGTACGGGTGCTCCGGCTGGGCGAACAGGGAACGCACCGGCGCATGCTCGACCACGCGTCCGGCGTACATCACGACCACGTCGTCGGCATGGTGCGCGACAACGCCAAGGTTATGGGTGATGAACAGGATGCTCATGCCGGTTTCGGTCTGAAGGCGCCGCATCAGCGCCAGAATCTGCGCCTGGATGGTCACGTCGAGCGCGGTGGTCGGCTCGTCGGCGATCAGCAGTGTCGGGTCGCAGGCCATCGCGAGCGCGATCATCACGCGCTGGCGCATGCCGCCCGAGAGCTGGTGCGGATACTCGTGGATGCGCTGTGCCGCTGCCGGGATCTCGACCAGGTCGAGCATGCGCAGCGCATGGGCCAGCGCCGCCTTGTGGTCGAGCCCCTTGTGCAGGCGCACGCTTTCTGCAATCTGCTCGCCGATGCGAAACACCGGGTTCAAGCTCGTCATCGGCTCCTGGAAAATCATCGCCAGCTGGTTGCCACGCAGCGAACGCATCTCGCGCTCGCCCAGCGTGAGCAGGTCGACCGTCTTGCCTTCGCGCGTGACGAAAGTCGTCCGGCCAGCGACCTGCGCATTGGCCGTCCTGGGCAGCAGGCGCATCAGCGTGAGGCTGGTGA
Source organism: Variovorax sp. (assembly GCA_004211245.1). GTDB lineage: Bacteria > Pseudomonadota > Gammaproteobacteria > Burkholderiales > Burkholderiaceae_C > Variovorax. The sequence goes on along the minus strand of SEGN01000062.1, from coordinate 3,811 downwards.
CCGACTTGCCCGAGCCCGATTCGCCGACGATGGCGGTGGTCTTGCCGGGCAGGATCGAAAAGCTCACATCGGCCACCGATCGCACGAGGCCGTCCTCGGTGGGGAAACTGGTGCTCAGGTTGTGGACCGTGAGACGCGGGGCTGTGCTCATGTCATGCCGCCTTCTTGAGCTTGGGATCCAGCAGATCACGCACGCCATCGCCCAGCAACTGCAGCGACAGCGCCGTGAGGATGATGGCGAGCCCCGGAAACAGCACGACCCAGAACGCGCGGTCGGCGTATTGCTGGCTGCCTGCGACCATCGTGCCCCAGGTCGGAATCTCTGGCGGCACGCCGACGCCGAGGAACGAGAGCCCCGCTTCGGCCAGGATCGCGTACGCGAAGATGAACGACACCTGCACCAGGATCGGCGACATCAGGTTCGGCAGGATGTGGCGCCACAGGATCCGCGAGGTGCGCACACCCAGTGCGCGCACCGCTTCGACGAACAGCAACTCGCGCACCACCAGCGTGGAGGCGCGCACCACGCGTGCCACGCGCGGCGTGTAGACCAGCACCAGCGCCAGCACCACGTTGCCGAGCGAGGCACCGAGGATCGCCACGAGCGCGATGGCGAGCAGGATGTCGGGAAACGACATCATCGCGTCGACCACGCGCATCAGCGGCGCATCGAGCCGCCGGAAGAAGCCTGCGACCAGGCCGATCAATGTGCCGAACACCACCGAGCCGAGCGCCGTGAGCGCGGCGATCGAAAGCGAATAGCGCGCGCCGTGCACGATGCGCGCATACATGTCGCGGCCCAGTTCGTCCGTGCCCATGAGATGGGCTGCGCTCGGCGCCTTGAGACGATCGAGCACCGCCGTGTCGTTCGGGTCGGCCGAGGCGAACAGCGGCGCGCCGATCGCGAGCACCGCGATGACGAGCAGGATCAGCGCCGAGATCATCACGATGCGGCGGTGCATGAGTTGCCGGAGCATTCTGGGCATTTGCATGGTCACACCTTCACGCGTGGATCGACGACGGCATAGAGCAGGTCGATCGAGAAGTTGATGAGCACATAGATCGCGGCGATGACGAGCAGCGCACCCTGGATCACCGGGTAGTCGCGCCGCAGCACCGCGTTCACCACGAGGCTGCCGACGCCCGGCAGGCCGAACACCGTTTCGGTGACGACCGCGCCGCCGATCATCAACGCGGCGGTGAGGCCCAGCACCGTGACGATCGGCACCAGCGCGTTGCGCAACGCATGTTTGAGCACCACCGTGGATTCGGACAGGCCCTTGGAGCGTGCGGTGCGCACATAGTCCTCACCGAGCACATCGAGCATCGACGCGCGCGTGAAGCGGATGATGAGGGCGGAATTGAGGATGCCGAGCACGGTGGCCGGCAAGATCAGCGCGTGGATGCGTTCGGCCAACGCCGCGTCAGGCGCGCCGTAACCCGACACCGGAAACCAGCCCAGCGACACCGCGAACAGCTGGATCAGCACGATGCCGAACCAGAAACTCGGAATGCTCGCGCCCAGCATCGCGATGCCGGTGAAGAGCTGGTCGATCCAGCTGCCCCGGAACACCGCCGAGACGATGCCGCACGGCAGGCCGATCAGCGCAGCGATGGCCACCGCCATGAGCGACAGCAGCGTGGTCGGCTCGGCCCGCTCCCACAGCGCCTGCGTGACCGGCCGCTGCAGAAAGATCGATTGCCCGAGGTTGCCCTGCAGCACCTCGCGCAGCCAGTAGCCGAACTGCACCGGCAGCGGCTTGTCGAGGCCGTATTCCTTCTGGACACGGGCGATGTCGGCCGCGGTGGCCTGGTCGCCGAGCAACACCGACACCGGGTCGCCCGATGCCGCGCGCGTGAGCACGAACACCAGCACCGCAACCAGGGCGAGCACCACCAGCATGCCCGCGAAGCGGGGCGCGAGAAAGCGGACCATGGGGCTGCCGCCTACTTGATTCTCGCGTTCCAGAAGTAAGGCCAGGTGGCCGGCTGGTAGTTGTCGAGCGCGGGGCTCCTCGCCGACAGGCCATTGAACTTGCCGACGTTCACGTACGGCACTTCCGTGTAGACGACCTCCTGCACCTTGCCCCACAGCGCGCCGCGCTTAACCGGATCACTGGCGGTGTTGAAAGCCTGCAGCGCGGCCTTCTTGGCCGGCGTGTCCCACCAGCCGGGTGCACCTTCACCGAGTTGCGGCGGCGAGAGCATCGGCTCCGGGAACTGCCCCGAATGGGTCACGTAGATGTCCCACAGCTTGGCGTCGTTGCGGCGCTGCACCAGCGTGGCCCAGTCGACCACGTTGAGCTCGACCTTGAAGCCGGCGCGCTTGAGCTGCTCGGCCATCAGCAACGCCATGTTGTAGTGGAAGTCGTACTGGCGGCTGGTCAGCACGCGGATGGTCTCGCCCTTGTAGCCGGCCTTGGCCGCAGCCTCCTTGGCCTTCGGCGCGTTGCGCTGGTTGTACTGGTCGGTGCCGGCCGTGGCATAGAACGGCGAGCCCTTCGGGAAGTGGTTGCCCTCGGCCACGAAGAAGCGCGTGTCGCCGAAGCCGGCGGCCAGCATCTCGCCCTCGCCCAGCGCCACTTGCACGGCCTGGCGCACCGGCTGGCTGGCCATCACGCCTTCCCTGGTGTTGAGCACGAGGTACGGAAAGCCGAAGGCCGGCGTCATGATCGGCACGGTCTTGCCTGCGGCCTTTTCAAGCCGCGGGAGGGCCTCGGTCGGCAGCAGGTCGGCAAAGTCGTACTGACCGGCGAGTGAGCCTTCGACCCGCGTGCTGGCGTTGGGAACGGGCACGAAGCGCAGCTCTTCGATCACCGCCTCGCGCCTGCCGCCGTAGCCGCTCGCGGGCTCCTTGCGCGCGCTGTACTTGTCGAAGCGCGTGAGCAGCACGTACTGGTCGGGCTTGCGCTCCTTGAACTTGTAAGGGCCGGTGCCGACGAAGTCCTTCAGCGGCTGCGCGATCGAATCCTTCGCCATGATGGCGGCCATGCCGCTCGGCAGCGCGAGTTGCGACAACAGCGGTGCATACGGCTCCTTCAACACGATGTCGATGGCGAGCGGCCCCTTGGCCCTGAGGCTGTCGATCTCCTTGCCGACCGCCTTGCCGCGCGGCGACGTGTCCATCCAGCGCTGCAGGCTCGCGACCACATCGTCGGCCGTGAGCTCGCGGCCGTTGTGCAGCATCACGCCCTTTCGCAGGGTGATCGCATAGGTCTTGCCGTCGGCCGACACCTTGGGCAACGACTCGGCCAGCATCGGCACCACGTTCCATTTGGCGTCGAAGGTGTAGAGCGTTTCGTAGACGTGCTGCATGATCGTTCCGACCAGGTCGGCGGTCGACGCCATCGGGTCGAGCGTCTGCGGCTCGGCCACCATCGCCAGCGTGGCGTGGTTGCGCGGCGCCTGGGCCTGTGCCGGCAAGGCCGTGCACAGTGCGCAGAGCAGGGATGCGCCGAGCAATAGGCGCCTGGAGGGTGCTGCGAGCATGCGGGAACTCCTTCGTGGGTCGGTCAATTTGAAAAACACTTTCACCTTGACGCGACTTTGAAGCATCATTCGTGCCAAATCATGGGTATTTACCCTATGGTTATCGTAATTTTGTGAAATAGAATTTCAAATCAATTTCCTAGGAAGCCTCCATGTCCCTCGAATTTCTCGGCGGTTCGCCCAACGCCTCGGACCGCCAGGTGCGCCCCTTCTCCCCGGCCGTGCGCGCCGGCGATTTCATCTATGTGTCAGGCCAGGTGCCCGCCAACGCCGAGGGCGAGATCGTGGTCGGCGGCATCGAAGCGCAGACCCGGCAGGTCAT
>SEGN01000385.1 GCA_004211245.1 Variovorax sp. | reverse complement strand
ATCTGGTGGCGCGTGACGTCGGCGGTGGGCGAGCGCGCGACGAAGCGGCCGTCGCGCATCACGATCACCTCGTCGGTGACGCGCTCGACCTCGTCCAGCTTGTGCGAGATGTAGACGATCGTCACGCCGTCCGCCCGCAACTGCGCAATGAGCTTGAAAAGCCGTTCGGTCTCGCCCGGCGTGAGCGTGGCGGTCGGCTCGTCCATGATGAGCAGGCGCGCGTGGCGCGCGATCGCCTTGGCGATCTCGACCAGTTGCTTCTCGGCGACGATGAGGCGGCGGACCTTGGTGCGCGGATCGACCTGCAGCCCGACCTGCGCGAGCGCAGCGGCGGCTTCGCGCTCCATCGTGCTGTCGTCGAGCAGCCAACCTTTCTTTTTCTCGTGGCCCAGGAAAATGTTCTGCGCGACCGTGAGGTCTTCGGCGAGGTTGAACTCCTGGTGGATCAGCACGATGCCATGCGCCTCGGCGTCCCGCGAGCTCGCGAACTGCTGCGCGACGCCGTTGATGCGCACGCTGCCGGCCGTCGGCTGTTCGTAGCCGGCCAGGATCTTCATCATCGTGGACTTGCCGGCGCCGTTCTCGCCGAGCAGGCCGTAGACGCGGCCCGGCTCGAGCGCGAAGCTCACGCCGTGCAGCACCTGCACTGGCCCGAACGCCTTCACGATGTCGACGAATTCGACAGCGACGCTGGGCTTGTGGCCGACGGTCATGGCGCCACGCCTCTCACCTTGAGCGTCTCGTGCATCGCCAGCACACCCGCGCCGACGAGTCCGCCCTGACCGCCAAGGGGGGTGTACTGGATCTCGAGGTGCCGCGTCGACAGCGCCAACGAGCGCTGGTAGACGCTTTGCCGCACGGCCGCCAGGAACAGCGGCCCGATGCGCGTGATGCCGCCGCCGATGAACACATGCGACGGGTTGAAGAAGTTGACCACCGACGCGAGCATCTGCCCGATCAGGCTGCCGGCGCGCTGGATGATGCCGTTCGCGGCGGCATCGCCGGCGCGGCTCGCCTCACCGACATCGATCGCGTCGATGCGGCCCTGTCGTTGCAGACAGTCAGCCAGCGCGGCGCTTTGCCCGGCCTCGGCGGCATCGATCGCCATGCGCGTGATGGCCGGCCCGGCGGCCATCACCTCGACGCAGCCGAGGTTGCCGCAGTGGCAGCGCGGACCCTCCTGGTCGACGCAGATGTGTCCCACGTCGCCGGCCGATCCGGCCGCACCGCGGTACACCTCGCCGTGGCAGACGATGCCGCAGCCGATGCCGGTGCCGACCTTGATCACGAGGAAGTTGTCGAGCGAGCGCCGCAGCCGCCACAACTCGCCCAGCGCCATCAGGTTGACGTCGTTGTCGACGAACACCGGCGCCGCGTAGTCGTCACGCAGGTAATCTCGGATCGAGAAGCTGTCCCAGGCTGGCATGAGCGGCGGATTGACCAGTTGGCCACTCGCGAAGTCGACCGGTCCCGGCACGCCGATGCCGATGCCCATCACGTCCTTCGCGCCGAAGCCGCACTGCGCGAGCAACTCGCGCGTCAACGTTCGCACCCGGGCCAGCACCACGCCGGGACCCTGCCGCACGTCGGCCGGCTCCGCATGCTGCGCCAGCACCGAGAGGTCGGGCCGCAGCACGGCCACGTCGAGACTGGTGGCGCCGATGTCGATGCCCACCAGCACGCCGAGCGCACCGTTCAATTGCAGGCTTTCGGCGCGGCGCCCGCCGGACGAGCGTTGCAGGCCGGATTCGGCAAGCAGGCCCTGGTCGACCAGGCCGGCGATCAGCCCGTTCGCCTTGCTCCTGGAAAAGCCGAGCCGCTCCGCCATGCCATGGCGCGAGCCGCCCGCCGACCAGAAGGTCGTCTCGAGCAATTGCATCTCGTCGGCAGTGAGGCCGTTCCAGCGCGTCAAATGTCGTCTCCGTCAAGGCGCAACCTCTGCGTGTCGTGCGAGGGCGAATACTAGAAGCCATGCTTCAGCCGGACAAGGCTTATCTTCAGCCAATTTCAGGCCGAAGTCGTTTGGACATGAAAAAGCCGCCCCGAAGGCGGCTTCGCCAAGCGCGCCGGCGGCGCTTACTTCTTCTGCCGGTACTTGCGAAGGGCAGCGATCTGCGCCGCCATCACGGCCAGTTCGGACTGCGCCATGGCGATATCGATGTCGCTCTTGGCGTTCTTCAGCGCTTCCTCGGCCGCGGCCTTGGCCGCATTGGCCTTCTCGTCGTCGAGGTCCTTGCCGCGGATCGCAGTGTCGGACAGCACGGTGACGGTATTCGGTTGCACCTCGAGGATGCCGCCCGCCACGAACACGAACTCCTCGCCACCGTCGGCCGTCTCGATGCGCACGGCACCGGGACGGATGCGCGTGATCAGCGGCGTGTGACGCGGATAGATGCCGAGCTCGCCGGCTTCACCGGGCAGCGCGACGAACCTGGCTTCGCCCGAGAAGATCGACTCTTCCGCGCTGACCACGTCCACATGAATGGTGCCTGCCATGGTGATTCCTTCTTAAGCGACCTTCTTGGCCTTTTCGAACGCCTCGTCGATGCCGCCCACCATGTAGAACGCCTGTTCGGGCAGGTGGTCGGCTTCGCCGTTCACGATCATCTTGAAACCACGGATGGTTTCGGCCAGCGGCACGTACTTGCCGGGCGAGCCGGTGAACACCTCGGCCACGTGGAACGGCTGCGACAGGAAACGCTGGATCTTGCGGGCGCGGGCCACGGCGAGCTTGTCGTCGGGCGCCAGTTCGTCCATGCCCAGAATTGCGATGATGTCGCGCAGTTCCTTGTAGCGCTGCAGCGTGCCTTGCACGGCGCGGGCCACGTTGTAGTGCTCTTCACCGACCACGTTCGGGTCGAGCTGGCGCGAGGTCGAGTCCAGCGG
>SEGN01000384.1 GCA_004211245.1 Variovorax sp. | reverse complement strand
GCCGGCCGGCACGCCGGCGCCCGTGGTCGAGCGGCTGCACGGCGAGATCGCGAAGATCCTGGCCAGGCCCGAGATGCAGGAAAAGCTCAAGGGCTTCGGCATGGAGCCGGCCAGCATGACCACCACGCAGATCACGGCGTTCCAGAAGGCCGAAGTCGACAAATGGGCTGCGGTGATCAAGGCAGCGAACATCAAGGTCGAATAGCGGGTCTGCGCCTACGGCGGCGCATGGCACGGCTTTATAGAATGCGGCCCTCGAACCGCATTCCCAGAACAACACCGTGTCCGATCGCACCGCCGTCCTCCCCCAATACCTCTTTCCGAAGCAGGCGCTGACGTCGTTCGCCGGATGGGTCGCCGGGCGGGAACGCGGTCGCGTCACGACCTGGATCATCCGGCGCTTCGTCAAGAAGTACGACGTGAACATGGACGAGGCGCTCGAGAGCGACATCGCCCACTACAAGAGCTTCAACCAGTTTTTCACGCGGGCGCTCAAGCCGGGCGCGCGGCCGATCGCGCAGGCCGACCTGGTCTGCCCGGTGGACGGCGCGATCAGTCAGTTCGGGCCGATCGACGGCGAGCAGATCTTCCAGGCCAAGGGCCACCATTACACCTGCACCGCGCTCGTGGGGGGCGACGCTGCCGTGGCAGCACAGTTCGCCCATGGCAGCTTTGCCACGCTCTATCTCAGCCCGAAGGACTACCACCGCATCCACATGCCCTGTGCCGGACGGCTGCTTCGCATGACCTACGTGCCGGGCGATCTGTTCTCGGTGAACCCGACCACCGCACTGGGCGTGCCGGGCCTGTTCGCTCGCAACGAGCGCGTGGTGTGCCTGTTCGAATCCGCGCTCGGCCCCTTCGTGCTGGTGCTGGTGGGCGCCACGATCGTGGGCAGCATGGAGACGGTGTGGCATGGCGTGGTCAATCCGCCGCGCACCGGCGAGCTGCGCGAGTGGCGCTACGACGACCAGCAGGTTTTGCTGGAAAAGGGCGAGGAAATGGGGCGTTTCCTGCTGGGCTCGACCGTGGTCATGTTGTTTCCGAAGCCCCCGCTGCGCTTCAATCCCGCATGGACGCCAGGTCGGCCCGTCCGCCTCGGCGAAGTGATGGCCAACGTTGATTAAAAATGAGGCTTCCGCGCCACAGGCCGCATGCAGCGGATGCCGGCAGCTATAAAACTTGTAGCACTCTGTCTTCTACGATATAGTCGCCGGCCGGCCCCGGGAGGGCCAACTATCACAAGAATGGCCCGAGGAGCAGTCGTCGATGAGTACCAAGGAAAACGCAGCCGTCAGCCAGCTGCTCGCACTGCTCGAGGCACGTTATGCACTGCGCGTGCTCTGGGCCCTGCGCGACGGTCATGCGCAAACCTTCCGGCTGCTGCAGGACAGCGTCGGCGGTATCACCCCCAACACGCTCAACACCCGCATCAAGGAACTGCGCGAGGCCGGTATCGTGAGCCACGGCAGCGACGGTTACTGCCTCACGCCCACCGGGCAGGACCTGTTGAAGCGCCTGTCCGACCTGCAGGCCTTTGCCGCCAAATGGCAGGTCGGCCAGGTCAAGAAAGCCGTTCCGGTACCGCTGAAGTAGCGGGCCGCCGCGCGGGTCGTAAACTTCCCGCCTTTCCATTCCCCCGAACCAGGAGCCTTCATGCCCACCACCCCTTCCGGCCTGCAATACGAAGACGTCAAAGTCGGCGACGGCGGAGAAGCCAAGGCCGGCCACCATGTGCACGTGCACTACACCGGCTGGCTCTACAACGACGGCGTGCAAGGCGCCAAGTTCGATTCCAGCCGCGACCGCAACGACCCGTTCGCGTTCTCGCTCGGCGCCGGCCAGGTCATCAAGGGCTGGGACGAAGGCGTTGCCGGCATGAAGATCGGCGGCCAGCGCACGCTGATCATTCCGGCTTCGCTGGGCTACGGCGCGCGCGGCGCGGGCGGCGTGATTCCCCCGAATGCCACGCTGAAGTTCGATGTCGAATTGCTCGACGCGCACTGAGCGTTTCAGCCTCCCGAAAGCGTCCTTCGGGACGCATTTTTTTGCTTGAAACGGGGTGAAACGGCCCCAAATCGAGCGGAATCCAATGATTTTTCGGCCTTCACCGCTTTTTTAACCATGTCCGCTGAAACACCGCAAACCGATCCGAATCAACTCACCGGCGCTCCGAGCCCCGAAGAACTGGAGGCCGCGCAGGCGGCCAACGAAGCCGGGGCGCACGATCTGCAGGGCGAGTTGGCCGCCCTGCAGGCGAAGAATGCCGAGCTGGCCGATCAGTACCTGCGGGCCCAGGCCGACGTGCAGAACGCACGCCGCCGCGCCGACGAGGAGATCACCAAGGCCCGCAAGTTCGCGGTCGAGGCTTTCGCCGAAAGCCTGCTGCCGGTGACCGACAGCCTGGAAGCCGGCCTGGCCATTGCCGACGCCACGCCCGAGCAGATCCGCGAAGGCGCAGAAGCCACCTTGCGCCAGCTCAAGAGTGCGCTGGAACGCAACAAGGTCGTCGAGGTCGCGCCTGCCGCTGGCACGAAATTCGATCCGCACCATCACCAGGCCATCTCGGTCGTGCCGGCGCCAGGCCAGGAGGCCAACACCGTGGTCGCGGTGCTGCAGAAGGGGTACACGATCAACGAGCGCGTGCTGCGCCCGGCGCTCGTGACGGTCAGCGGACCGGCCTGAGCCTGCAGATCCATACACACGCATTCACAGGAAATCCCCGCTTCATCCCTTGAACCCGGCGCGGTTATCCACAACTTCATCACAACTTCATTTTTCAGACTTCAGGAGCAATCACCATGGGCAGAATCATCGGCATCGACCTCGGCACCACCAATTCGTGCGTGTCGATCATGGAAGGCAACACCACGCGTGTGATCGAGAACTCGGA
>SEGN01000061.1 GCA_004211245.1 Variovorax sp. | reverse complement strand
AACCCGGGCAGCGCAGGCCCTCGCCGCTTCAGCCTGCCGATCTCGGTGGGCGAGCTGATCGTGGACGGCGACAAGCTCACGCCGCGCATCGTCGAGCTGGAACTGGCCGCGCATGCGCGTTGAGGCCCTGCTGTTCGATCTCGGCAAGGTCGTGTTCGAGTTCGACTTCGAGCGCGCGCTCGGCCACTGGGCGCCGTTCTCCGCGCTGCCCATCGAGCAACTGCGAACGCGCTTCCGGCATGACGAGGCCTATTGCCGCCACGAACGCGGCGAGATCAGCGCCGCCGAGTACTTCGACACGCTGCGCCACGGGCTGCAGCTGACCGCCACCGACGAGCAGATCGGGCGCGGCTGGAACGGCATCTTCACCGACGAGATCGGCGAGACGCTCGACGCCATCGAGGTGGCGAGGCAGCATCTTCCCTGCTACGCGTTCAGCAACAGCAACCACGAACACCAGCGCACCTGGCGCGCTGCCTATCCGCGCATCGAGCGCGCGTTCGATCGTGTGTTCGTCTCGTCGGACATCGGCATGCGCAAGCCCGAGGCGGCCGCCTTCGCGCACATCGCACACGCCATCGGCGTCGCGCCGGGCGCCATCCTGTTCTTCGACGATCTCGCCGAAAACGTCGAGGGCGCGATCGCGGCCGGGCTGCAGGCGGTGCAGGTGCGTTCGCCGGCGGATGTGCGACAGGCGCTGGCGCAGCTCTAGCCGGCGCGAGCGAGCAGCGGAAACAGCTTGCCGAGCCCGTCGGCCATCACTTCCACTGCGAGGGCGGCGAGGATCAGGCCCATCAGCCGCGTCATCACGTTGATGCCGGTCTTGCCGAGCACCCGCGCGATCGGCTCGGCCAGCGAGAAGGCCGCGGCCGTGGCCAGCGCGATCACGGCGCCATAGCCCACCAGCACCAGCAGTTCCCAGATGTGCCGCGTCTTCTCGGCGTAGATCACCACGGTCGACATGGTGGCCGGGCCGGTCAGCAGCGGGATGGTGAGCGGCACCACCGCGATCGACGCGCCGAGCGAAGCCTTGACCTCGGTCGCGCGGATCTCCTCACTGGTGGTCTTGTGCTCGGCCGGCTGCGCGTTGAGCATCGACAGCGAACTCATCAACAGCAGCAGGCCGCCGCCGACCTGGAAGCTCGCGATCGAGATACCGAAGAACCCGAGCAGCTGCAGGCCGAGCAGGGCGCTCACGCCGATCACGACGAACGCGCTGAACGATGCGACCATCACCGTGCGGCGGCGCTGGCCTTCGGTGAAGCCCTGCGTGTAGTGGATGAAGAAGGGCACGATCGCCAGCGGATTCACGATCGCCAGCAGCGTGATCAGCGGCTTGATCAAGTCCATGGCGGGGGTGGCCATGTTCAGCGTCCGCCCGTCACGTCGATGAAAGCGGCGGTCGCGTAGCTGGCCTCGTCGGACAGCAGCCAGACGATTGCGTTGGCCACTTCCGCGGCGCTGCCGGTGCGCTTCATCGGCACCGTCGGCGCCAGTTGCGTCGCGCGGTCGGGCAGTCCACCCGAGGCGTGGATTTCGGTGTCGATCAAGCCCGGGCGCACTGCGTTCACACGGATGCCTTCGTCGGCCACCTCCTTGGCCAGCCCGACGGTAAAGCTCTCGATGGCGCCCTTGCTCGCGGCGTAGTCGACATACTGCCCCGGCGAGCCGAGTTTCGCGGCAGCGCTGGACAGGTTGACGATCACGCCGCCGGCACCGCCGTGTTTCGTGCTCATGCGCCTGACCGCTTCGCGCGCGCACAGGAAGCTGCCGATCACGTTGATGCGCAGCATGCGCTTCAGGCGCGGCACGGTGATCTCGTCCACGCGCACCTGCATGTCGACCACGCCCGCGTTGTTGACGAGGCCGGTCAGCGGGCCGAGTTCGGCATCCACCTGCGCGAACATGGCGAGCACCTGCGCCTCGTCGCCCACGTCGCCCTGCACCGCGATCGCGCGGCCGCCTTCGGCCGTGATGGCACGCACCACCTCGTCGGCAGCGGCGGCCTGGCTGGCATAGTTGACCGCCACGGCCCAGCCGCGGCGTGCGGCGAGCCGCGCCGTGGCAGCGCCGATGCCGCGACTGCCGCCGGTGATCAAGAGCACCTGGTTCAAAGCCTGCCTCCTGCACAGAATCTGCGCGTCAGTTAAAACCCCTCGAGCGTCCGATTACATCATCGAGGAGACCGCATGAACCGCACCGTCGACTACTACTTCACGCCCCAGAGTCCCTGGACGTACCTGGGCCATGCGCGCTTTGCCGCCATCGCCGAAGCGGCCGGTGCCACGGTACGGGTGCGGCCGGTGGATTTCGGCGCCGTGTTCCCGGTGTCGGGCGGCTTGCCGCTGGGCAAGCGCGCGCCGCAGCGTCAGGCCTACCGGCTGGTCGAACTCGCGCGTTTCTCGCAGCATCTGGGCCTGCCGCTGATCCCGAAGCCGAAGTTCTTCCCGGTGTCGGGTGACGACGCGGCACGGCTCATCATCGCGGTCGACCAGCACGACGGCGTCGTGGCGGCAATGAAGATGTGCGCCACGCTGTTCGCGGCGGTCTGGGTCCACGAGCGCAACATCGCGGATCCGAAGCACCTCGAAGCAATGGTGGCCGAATGCGGCCTGCCGGCGCAGCGCATCGAGCAGTCGCAGAGCCAGGCCGTGCAGGAACGCTACGAGCAGTACACGCAGGAAGCGATCGACGGCGGCGTGTTCGGCGCGCCGAGCTATGTGATCGACGGCGAGATCTTCTGGGGCCAGGACCGGCTCGACTTCGTCGCGGCCGCCCTGCAAAAATAAACCAACTTCAACGGAGCATCCACACCATGGGCCAATTCATCGACCTCACCGCCAAAGACGGCTTCACCTTTCCGGCGTACGTCGCCGAACCCACCGGCCAGCCCAAGGGCGCTGTCGTGGTGCTGCAGGAGATCTTCGGCGTCAACTCGCACATTCGTGCCGTTGCCGACGGCTATGCCGCCGACGGCTATCTCGCAGTGGCGCCGGCCACGTTTCACCGCGTGAAGCCGGGCGTCGAACTGGGCTACACCGAAGACGACATGAAGGCCGGCTTCGGTCTCAAGAGCGCGGTCGAGGCGTTGCCTGCGCCCGGCGTGCTGCAGGACATCCAGGCCGCCGTCGACTACGCAGCCAAGGCCGGCAAGGTCGGGATCGTCGGCTACTGCTGGGGCGGCCTTCTCACCTGGCGCGCCGCAGCCACGGTGTCGGGCCTCGCCGCTGCGGCGCCGTACTACGGTGGTGGCATGACCACGCCGGAAGAGAGCGCGCTGCAGCCCAAGGTGCCGGTGCTCGCGCACTTCGGCAACAACGACCACTGGATCCCGCTGCCGACCATCGACGACTTCCGCAGCGCGCACCCCGAGGTCGAAGTGCACGTGTATGAATGCGGGCACGGTTTCAACTGCGACCAGCGTGGCTCGTACGACGCCGCAGCGGCAAAGCTCGCGAGAGAGCGCACGCTGGCCTTCTTCGCCCGGCACGTCGGCTGAACGTGTCAGTGCGGCTCGCGGCCTTCGTCCTGAGCGCGGTCGCGCTGTCTGCGCAGGCGGCCGACTATGCCGGCCCGCTGTTCGACACGCACCTGCACTACAACCAGGAAGCGTGGGACGGCAACACCGGGCCGTTTCCGCCGACCGAGGCGCTGGCGCGCATGCAGCGCAACGGCGTGAAGGCCATCGTCGCCAACTCGCGGCCCAACGCAGGCACGCAGACGCTCGCAGCGGCGCGCGAGACACGCGAAGCCGGCGTCACGGTGGTGCCGTTCGTGCGGCTCTACCGCAACCGCGATGACTACACCAACTGGTTTCGCGACGAGACGATCTACCAGATGGTGCAGTCCGAGCTCGCGCGCGGCACGGCGAGCGGGCCGTACCGCGGCATCGGCGAATTCCACCTGTACGACAGTGCCAACGCCAACGGCCCGGTCGCGAAGAAACTGGTCGCGCTGGCCGAGCAGCAGCAGTTGGCGGTGCTGGCGCACGTGGACGACGTGGCGATCGATCTGTTGATGGCCAACGCGCCATCGAAGGGCCAGGCGCTGCGGCTGATCTGGGCCCACACGGGCATCGGCGGTGCGCCGGTGGAGCGTGTGCGGGCGCTGCTCGAGCGCTATCCGCTGCTGATGGGCGAGTTGTCCTATCGCCCGGGCCTGACCTGTGCCGGCGGCAAGCTGTGCCCTGAATGGCGTGCGCTGATCCTGCAATACCCCGGTCGCTTCCTCGTCGGGTCCGACACCTGGGTCAACCAGCGCTGGAGTGCCTACGACGAGCTGATGCAGGGCTACCGGGTCTGGCTCGGCGATCTGCCGCCTGCCACGGCGCAGCGCATTGCATGGGGCAACGCCGCAGGGCTGTTCGGCTTCAGGTGATCGTCACGCCTTCGGGCGCAAGGCCCTCGCCGGGCTCTTGATCCGCGTTTCCAGAAAGTCCAGCAGCGCGCGCAGGGCGGCGCTGTTGTGCCGGCGTTGCAGATAGGCCGCCGAAAGCCACATGTCGCCGCGCACATAGTCCTGCAGCACCGGCTCGAGTTCGCCCTTGTCGAGGTGCGACTGCACCAGCAGGGCGGGCAGGTAGAGCACGCCGAAGCCCTGCAGCGCCACCTCGATCAGCGGCGCGCCTTCGGTCGCGTCCATGCGGCTCTTCACATCCACCTTGAGCGGTTTGCCATCGACCTCGAAAGTCCAGTGGGGGTGCTGGCCCTGGTTGAACGTGGTGAGTGCATCGTGCTTGGCCAGCTCCGACGGATGCGCCGGCTTGCCGTGCTTCTTCCAGTAGCGCGGCGACGCGCACACCACGAGGTCCATCAGCAGCAGGCGCCGGACGATCAGGTTGTCATCCGTGATCGGGCCGAAGCGCAGCGCCACGTCGATGCCTTCCTCGGCCAGGTCGACCACGCGGTTGGTCAACTGAAGGCTGATGTGCACATCGGGGTAGTAGCCCATGTACTGGGCCAGCAGGTTCGGCAGGTTGCCCTGGCCCATGCCGTGCGAGGCCGAGATGCGCAGCCTTCCGCGCGGCTTGGCGGCACGGTCCTGCAATTCGGCCTGGGTGTGTTCCACCATCTCGAGCATCGGCTTGCTGCGCTCGAGCAGCAGCTCGCCCGCGTCCGTGAGACTGACCGAACGGGTCGAGCGGTTCAGCAGGCGGACGCTGAAGCGCGCCTCGAGTTCGGCGACGTACTTGCTGACGGTGGCCTTCGACATGTTGAGCCGCTTGGCCGCCTGCGAGAAGCTGCCCTGCGCGGCGACTTCGTGAAAGGTCTTGATGAGGTCGAGGCTATCCATGATTGTTTCGATATCGTGAACACGGTGGTTCGATTCTCAAGGGTTTTTACCTAGTCATCAGGTCCAAAATTCTTCTCACGGGCCAGCACTCCAGCCAGCCCGGGTGAACAAGGACCCCGAGCGAGGAATACGTCAGGAAGGCGTGATCCCACCCAAGACCAGTTCGAAATCAACTGACTGAATGCTCAAAGGAAACCGAAATGAAGACCTCGAAGATCATCGCCGCTGCCGCCCTCGCCGTGTTGGCCGCCGCTGGCGCGCAAGCTGAAACCTACGAAGGCGTGCATCAACTGACCCACTCGCGCGCCCGTGCCGACGTGGCTGCCGAAGCCACCGTCGCCGCCCGCGCAGGCAACGTGTATGGCGAAGGCCTGTCGTTGAATGTTGCCCCGGTGCTGACCGCCTCGGTCGACCGCTCGGTCGTTCGCGCCGAAGCCGTGGCCGCTGCGCACGCCCCGAACCAGAACCTGGACCGCAAGGCATTCGTGAACAGCGTGGTGCCCACGCAGTACACCAACGGCAGCCTGAAGATCCGCACCACGCGCCAGGCAGCGCTCTGATCGTTCGGCCACTGCGGTGGCCTGTGACGGTCCCGAAGCCGGTGGGATGCACATGCATCCCACCGGCTTTTTTGATGTTCGCGTCACTGCGCTGTCATTGTTTCGCGCGGGGAAACGTGGTGTCTCCAAAGCACGCGTTTTTCGAGTGGCGATCTGTCTGAAACTTCCTCTCGGCCCCTCCAGAAACCATTCAAGGAATCGATCATGAAGACCTCCACTTTCCTCGCTGCCGCCACCCTGTCGCTTCTTGCCGCCGTCGGCGCACAAGCCGAGATTTACGACGGCGTGCACCAGCCGGTATCGGCCTTGAGCCGTGCCGACGTCAACGCCGAAGCCGTCCGTGCGGCCGCCGCACCGAACCAGAACGTGACGCGCGGCTCGCGCGGTGCCGACCCGTTCACCGCGGTCGCCGACCCGGCTGCCGTGCGGGCCCAGGCCATCGCCACGGCGAACGCGCCGGACCAGAACGTCAGCAGCGGTTCGCGCGTCAACAGCCGTGTGATCTCGACGATGAAGAACCCCGCCGAAGTGCGCATCCAGGCGCAGCGCGACAGCGTTCAGGCCAGGTAAGCGAGGCGCCTGGCTCAGCGCGCGGTGCGGGCAAGATAGCGCTTGCGCCAGAACACCAGCACCAGCACCACAGCCACGGCCAGCATCGAGCCCATCGCGATCCAGAAGCCATCCGCCTTGTGAACCAGCGGGATGAACTCGAAGTTCATGCCGAAGATGCCGGCAATCAGGTTGAGCGGCAGGAACACGGCGGTCAGCACGGTCAGGACGCGCATGATGTCGTTGGTGCGATGGCTCTGCACGCTGAAGTGCATCTGCACGGCCGTCTCGGCGTTCTGTTCGAGCCGGCGCACGTGGTGCACCACGCGCTCGATGTGTTCGTGCACGTCGCGGCTGCGCACCATCACCAGTTCGCGCTCGCGTCGCTCGGCCGCATCTTCAGGCGCGGGCAGCGTCTCGAGCGCATCGATCCAGTCCTGGATCGATGCGCGTTGGTCTTCGCAGATCTCGTCCAGCTGGTGCAGCGACTGACGCGCCTGGAGCAGCGCGCTCCAGTCGGTGAAGCGGCTGCGCGGGTTGATCAGTTCGGCCTGCCACTGGTCGAGTTGAAGCGTCAGGTCGCGTCGCAACGCCAGATAGCCGTCGACGATCTGGTTCACCAGCCGCAGCATCAGGTCGGCAGGCCCCGTGGGCAGCCGCGCGCTGGTGGCGCGTGCGTCGAGCGCCGGCGCGGCACCGCCGGGCGCGGCTGCTGCCAGCAGCTTGGCCGCGTAGATGTCGCGCAGCGCACCGTCCTCCGGATGCACCGACAGCAACACGCGATCGAACACGGCCAGTCCGACCGGCCGGGTGTCGATGCGCCGCAGCACTGGGGGCACATTGCCCGGCACGGCGGGTTGTTCGATGGAGGCTGTCTGTCCGGCAGCGAGCCGGCGGAACACCAGCACGTCGTAGAGCGAGGTGTAGTCGTAGTGCGAGGGCAACTGGTCGTTGAGCAGATCCGCCACGTGCAGGTCCACGAGCTGCGTCCCGCTGAGCGTCTGCAGGATGTCCTGCACAGCCTGCAGCTCGGTGCGCAGTTCGTCGCGCGTGACCGAGATCCACAGAAAGCTGCCATCGCCGCACACGCCGGGCTGCGCAAGCGGCGCGAGGGCATCGTGCTCGGTCACCCGTGTGGGCGAGATCTCGAAGCTGCGCATGCCGATCAGCGATCGTTCAGCAGGCGGGCCGCGTCGAGCGCGAAATAGGTCAGCACGCCGTCGGCCCCGGCGCGCTTGAAGGCCAGCAGCGATTCGAGCACCACCGCGTCGTGGTCGAGCCAGCCGTTCTGCGCGGCGGCCTTCAGCATCGCGTACTCCCCGCTCACCTGGTAGGCGAAGGTCGGCACGCGGAACTCCTCCTTCACGCGCCGCACGATGTCGAGGTAGGGCATGCCGGGCTTCACCATCACCATGTCGGCGCCTTCGGCGATATCGATGGCCACCTCGCGCAGCGCTTCGTCGCTGTTGCCCGGGTCCATCTGATAGACCTTCTTGTTGCTTTTGCCGAGGCTGCCCGCCGAGCCGACCGCGTCGCGGAACGGGCCGTAGAAGGCGCTCGCGTACTTGGCGCTGTACGCCATGATCCGCGTGTGGATCGCGCCGTTGGCTTCGAGCGCGTCGCGGATGGCGCCGATGCGCCCGTCCATCATGTCGCTCGGCGCCACGATGTCCACGCCGGCCTCCGCCTGTGTCAGCGCCTGCCGGGTCAGCACTTCGACGGTTTCGTCGTTCAGGATGTAGCCGGTGCCATCCAGCAGCCCGTCCTGTCCGTGGCTGGTGTAAGGATCGAGCGCCACGTCGGTCATCACGCCCAGTTCCGGAAAGCGCGATTTGAGCGCGGCCACGACGCGCGGGATCAGCCCCTCGGGGTTGAACGCCTCGTCGCCGGTGGGGTTCTTGAGCGCCGGATCGATCACCGGGAACAGCGCCATCACCGGAATCCCGAAGGCCACGCACTGTTCTGCCACCGGCAGCAGCAGGTCGAGGCTGAGCCGCTCCACGCCCGGCATCGACGCCACCGCATCGCGCCGTTGCCTGCCCTCCTGGACGAACACGGGATAGATCAGGTCATGGGTCGTGAGCGCATGCTCACGCACCAGGTTGCGCGTGAACGCGTCGCGTCGCAGCCGACGAGGGCGGCCGGCAGGAAAAGGGGCAACAGGGGTCATGGCGAAAATTGTGCCTGACTGCCGAAAGGAGGGGTTCGTGGACCCCGCCCTTCGTTGGCGGCCGTTTGTCGTGAACGAAACGTTTCGTTCTAGTTCTTGTGGATGAAATGTCAAAAAAAAGTTAACCGCCGCTTGAAACCTTCCATTTGCTTTGTTAAATTCTGTCGTGGACGGCTTGCCGTTCCCCGCTTTTCCTCCCTGAGCGGGTGCCTTGATGTGTGACAGCAAAAGGGCTTCCTGGCCCGGCGTTTTGACGCCGGGCTTTTTTTTGTCCGTTGGCCGTCAGGACGGCGCCACTAAACTGCCGCCATGCTCTGGGTCAAATCGCTGCACATTGTTTTCGTCGCGAGCTGGTTTGCCGGGCTTTTCTACCTGCCGCGCATTTTCGTGAACCTCGCGATGGTGCCGCCGGAATCGATTGCCGAGCGGGCCCGTCTTCTGCTGATGGCGCGCAAGCTGTTGCGATTCACGTCGATCCTGGCCATGCCGGCCCTGGTGTTCGGCCTGTGGCTCTGGCTGGGCTACGGCATCGGCCGCGGTCCCGGCAACGGCTGGATGCATGCCAAGCTGGCGCTGGTGCTGGTGGTTCTGGGCTATCACCACGGTTGTGGCGTGCTGCTGCGCCGCTTCGAAGCCGGCACCGACCGGCGCAGCCATCGCTGGTACCGCTGGTTCAACGAGGCGCCGGTTCTGATGCTGCTCGCCATCGTCATCCTCGTGGTCGTGAAGCCGTTCTGACACGGTGGCCCAACACAAGACCACCGCGCTCCCGCTTGCGCTTGCCTATGCGGCGCTGATCGTCTACGCGAGCCTGTACCCGTTCGGCGACTGGCGCGACCAGGGCATCGCGCCCTGGGCCTATCTGGCGGCCTCCTGGCCGAAATACTGGACCGGCTTCGACTTTGCCATCAACGTGGCGGGCTATGTGCCGCTCGGCTTCCTGGCGGCGCTGACCGTGTTGCGAACCCGGGCCACGTCGGACGGCAGCCGTGCCGTGCTGCGCGCCACGCTGGCGGGGGCTGCGATCTCGTTCGCCATGGAGACGCTGCAGAGCTATCTGCCGGCGCGCATCCCTTCGAACGTCGACCTGGGTCTCAACACGATCGGCACGCTGGTGGGCGCCGTGCTGGCGGTGGGCCTCGAACGGGCAGGGGCCATCGCCCACTGGCACCGGGCCCGCTCTGACTGGTTCGTCGAGGACGCACGCGGCGCGCTGGTGCTGTTGGCGCTGTGGCCGGTGGCGCTGTTGTTCCCGGCGGCTGTGACTTTCGGGCTGGGGCAGGTGTTCGAGCGGCTGGAAACCGCGGTCTCCGAATTGCTGCTCGACACGCCATTCATCGACTGGCTGCCGCTGCGCCAGTTCGAACTGCAGCCGCTGGTGCCAGGGGTGGAGTTGCTTTGCGTCATGCTCGGTGCGCTGGTGCCCTGCCTGCTCTGGTTCACGGTGACGCGCGCGCCCGCGCGGCGCGCCATGCTGATGCTGGCCACGCTCGTGGCAGGCATTGCCGCCAGCGCCTTGTCGGCCGCACTGAGCTATGGGCCACCCCATGCGTGGTCTTGGGTCAGCCTGCCGGTGCAACTCGGCATTGCGGGCGCCGCGGTACTCGGCATTCTGGTGCTGTGGGCGCCCCGGCGCTTGTGCGGCGGATTGTTGCTGCTGGGACTGGTGGTGCACCTGAGCCTGCTCAACCAGGCACCGGAGAGCGCCTATTTCGCGCAGACCCTCGCCACCTGGGAGCAGGGCCGCTTCATCCGCTTCAACGGCCTGGCGCAATGGCTGGGTTGGCTGTGGCCCTTCGCCACGCTCGGCTACGCCCTGGTCACGCTGTCGCGCCGTACCCCTCGATCCTAGAATCGGTGATGCCCAGCAACCTGCCTCATGCACCGACCGGCTATTACGGCCGCCACATTTTTTTCTGTCTCAACGAACGCAAGAACGGAGAGGACGCCTGTGCCAATCACGGTGCGCAAGCCGGCTTCGACCACTGCAAGTCGCGCGTGAAGCAGGCCGGCCTGGCCGGGCCCGGCAAGGTTCGGGTCAATAAAGCGGGCTGCCTCGACCGCTGCGCCGGCGGTCCGGTGGCGGTGGTGTATCCGGAGGCGGTCTGGTACAGCTTCGTGGACAAGGAAGACATCGACGAGATCGTCGATTCGCACCTGGTCAACGGCCAGGTGGTGGAGCGACTGCTGCTACCGCCCGACGTGGGCCGCTGATGAACGCGCAGACCGAGAAGCTCCTTCTGGCGGGCGCAGCCGGCGCGATCGAAGCGCAGCGCGATGCGCCGCCGGCGGGCGTCACGCCGCGCGGCGTGGCCGTGATCGCGCACCCGCACCCGCTGTTCGGCGGCACGATGGACAACAAGGTCGTGCAGACGCTGGCACGCGCCCTCGTCGGGGCCGGCTGGACGGCGGTGCGCTTCAACTTTCGCGGCGTCGGCGCGAGCGAAGGTGCACACGACGAGGGCCGCGGCGAAGCCGAGGACATGCTGGCGGTGGTGCAACAGGTGGCACCGGACGGCCCGCTGGCGATTGCCGGCTTTTCGTTCGGCGCATTCGTCGCCATCAACGCGTTGCAGACCTTGTGGGGCTCGCGCCAGGTCGAACGTGTGGCACTGGTGGGCGCCAGCGTCGCGCGCGTGCCGCCGCCCGCCTTGCCGCCCGACAGCCACGACCGCGTGCTGGTGGTGCACGGCGAACAGGACGATACCGTTGCACTGGCCGCCGTCCTTGACTGGGCGCGGCCGCAGTCACTTCCTGTGACAGTCGTTCCCGGAGGCGGCCATTTCTTTCACGGACAATTGCCGCTGCTCAAGAACCTCGTCGCCCGCCATCTGCGCGCAGGCTAGGTTTCTCTTCTTTCTTGCGATTCCCCCGACGCCATTCATGACCCGTTTTTCGAAAGCGCTGCGTGCGCTGCTGATTTCTGCCGTGCTCCCCTTCTGCATCGTCGTGCATGCGCAGGTGCCCGCGCCGCCCGAGGTGGCAGCGCGCAGCTTTCTGTTGATGGACATCACGGCCAACCAGATCCTGGCGCAGAAGGACATAGACACCCCGGTCGAGCCCGCCTCGCTGACCAAGTTGATGACCGCTTACCTGGTGTTCGACGCGTTGAAGGCCAAGAAGATTTCGCTCACGCAGACGCTGCCGGTCAGCCAGCGCGCCTGGAAGATGCCGGGTTCGCGCATGTTCGTCGACCCGAAGATGCAGGTGCCGGTCGAAGACCTGATCAAAGGCCTGATCGTCCAGTCCGGCAACGATGCGACGGTCGTGCTGGCCGAGGGCGTCGCCGGTTCGGTCGAACGCTTCGTGGAACTCATGAACGAGCAGGCCAGGGCGCTCGGCATGAAGAACACCAGCTACAAGAATCCCGAGGGACTTACCGCGCCGGGCCATACCACCACGGCGCGCGATCTCAGCATCCTGGCCAATCGCTTGATGCAGGACTTCCCGAACGACGTGAAGTACTACGCGATCAAGAAGTACCGCTACCCCGGCACGCCGTCGACCAATGACACCAACCGCAACCTGTTGCTGTTTCGCGATCCGACGGTCGACGGCCTGAAGACCGGCCACACGGAAGCGGCCGGCTTTTGCATGATCGTGACGGCGAAGCGCGACTTTCCCAACCTGACCGGCGGCCGGCGGTTGCTGACGATCGTGCTCGGCGCCGCAAGCGAGAACGCCCGCGCCAACGAGGCCCAGAAGCTGCTGAACTGGGGCTACACCGCCTACGACGCGGTGCGGCTCTTCGACGGCGGTCAGGCTGTCGCCACGCCGGCCGTATGGAAAGGCAAGCAGAACACCCTGAAACTCGGACGCAACGAGCCGATCGTGGTGGCCGTGCCGGCCGGCTCGGCCAGCAAGATCAAGACGCAGGTCGCGCGGCCCGATCCGCTGGTGGCGCCGTTCGCCAGGAACCAGACCGTCGGATCGCTCAAGGTGACGCTGGGCGACCAGCCGGTGACGGAGGTCCCGCTGCTCGCACTGGACGGGGTCGAGCAGGCCGGCATCCTCGGCCGGGCCTGGGACGCGGTGCGGCTCTGGATCAAGTAGCCGGGCCCTGCTATACTCGTGGGCTTTTCGGAAAATTCCCAGAATATTTCCGGAGGGTTTCACGTTTTCGTCTCCAGCCCCTCATAACACGATGGGGAATCCGGCTGGGGCTTATTGGACTCATTCATACATGCCAACCATCAATCAACTGGTGCGTCAGGGTCGAGAGGTCGAAAAGATCAACTCGAAGAGCCCTGCCATGCAGAACTCGCCGCAACGTCGCG
>SEGN01000383.1 GCA_004211245.1 Variovorax sp. | reverse complement strand
GCGGTCGCGGATCACGCGCGGCCCGATTTCGGCCATCCGCTCCTGCAGGCCGTCGCGCGCCTGCAGGCGTCGCTCGCCTTCGTGGAACGCTGCCTCGACGCGATGGAAGGATGGATCAGGGGTCATGGCGGTCTCTCCTGGGGTATGGGCGCCATTCTTCTTTCTTTCGGCCTTCGAAGGAATCACGCAGATCGCACAAGACTGCTGCGAATTCCGGTCTAATGCGCCGATGGACCGTCTCAAAGCCATGCACACCTTCGTGCAGATCGCCGACCACGGCAGCCTCACCGGCGCGGCCCGTGCAATGAACAGCTCCCTGCCCGCGGTGGTGCGCTCGCTCGCCGCGCTCGAGGCGCATCTGGGCGTGCGCCTGTTCCATCGCACCACGCGCCGCAATGCATTGACCGAAGAAGGCCGCCACTACCTGCAGAGCGCGCGCGACGTGCTGGCTGCGGCCGACGCGGCCGATGCCGCGCTCAAGGCCGAATCGCGCGAACTCGCGGGCCAGCTCACCGTCACCGCGCCAGTACTGTTCGGCCACATGTACGTGGCGCCCGCCATCACCCGCTTCATGCAGCGGCACGCGCAGGTGCGCTGCACCGTGCTGTTGCACGACCGCAAGGTCGACCTGCTGGAAGAAGGCATCGACGTGGGCATCCGCATCAGCCCGCTGGAAGATTCGTCGATGGTGGCGCAGCAGCTCGGCACCGTCCGCAACCTCGTGGTCGCGAGCCCCGACTTCCTGCGCCGCCATGGCGAACCGCGCCATCCGCGCGACCTGGCCCATGCGCACTGCGTGCGCGGGCAGGTCGACGGACCTTCGCAGTGGGCCTTCCACGAAGGCACGCGCGTGCACACGGTGCCGGTCGATGGACGACTGGCGTTCAACCACCTCGCCCCGGCGATCGAGGCCTGTGCGGCGGGCATGGGATTCGGCCGCTTCTTTTCGTACCAGGTGCTGCCGCACATCGCGCAGGGCCGTCTGCAGATCGTGCTGCCCGAATTCGAGGGGCCATCGCGGCCGGTGAGCGTGATCTATCCGCATGCCCGCCTGATGCCGGCGCGCACCCGCGCCTTCGTCGACTGGATGAAGCAGGAGTTCAGCGGGTTCGCACTGTGAGAGCGATTCGCCCGCCTGAATGACAATGCGCCGGTGACCTCCCCCACCCTCTTCCATGTGTCGCGGCTCAGCAAGCGGTACGGCGACACCACCGTGGTCGACGACCTGTCGTTCGACATCGCGCCGGGCGAGTGCCTCGGCGTGATCGGCCCGAACGGCGCCGGCAAGACGACCACCATCCGCATGTGCCTCGGCCTGACGGCACCCGACAGCGGGAGCATCGCCTATCGCAATGGCGGCGATGGCGAGTTGCAGATGCCGCGCGACGCGCTGGCCATCAAGGCGCAGCTCGGCGTCGTGACGCAGTTCGACACCCTCGACCCCGACTTCAGCTGCGCCGAGAACCTCGTGGTCTACGGCCGCTATTTCGGTTTCTCGAAAGCGCAGATCCTGCCGCGGGTGCCGAAGCTACTCGAGTTCGCCGCGCTGTCGCACAAGGCCGACGCCAAGCCTGGCGAACTGTCGGGCGGGATGCGCCGGCGTTTGTCGCTGGCACGCGCGCTGGTCAACGACCCGAAGCTGTTGCTGCTCGACGAGCCGACCACCGGGCTCGACCCGCAGGCGCGCCACCTGATGTGGGAGCGCCTGCAGTTGCTGCTGCAGCAGGGCAAGTCGATCCTGCTGACCACGCACTTCATGGACGAGGCGGAGCGCCTGTGCTCCCGTTTGATCGTGCTCGACCACGGCCGCAAGATCGCCGAAGGCAAGCCGCGCGACCTGATCGCCGAGCACCTGGAGCCCGACGTGGTCGAGGTCTACGGCAACGGCGCGCTGGCGCTGGCCGAACGCGCCGAACTCAAGGCGCTGGCCGCGCGCGTCGAGGTCAGTGGCGAGACGGTGTTCTTCTACACGCAGGATGCACGCGGCCTCCTGCAGGCGTTGACATCGCACGCCGGATTGCGCACCTTCCACCGCCCGGCCAACCTGGAAGACCTCTTCCTCAAACTCACCGGAAGGCAGATTCGTGAAGACGGCTGAAGCGATGCAATCGACGGTTCCCTCGGTCTGGCGCGCACCCGCGCTTTCCATGCGCTGGTGGCCCGTGTTCCTGCGCAACCTGCTGGTGTGGCGCAAGCTCGCGATCCCCAGCCTGATCGGCAACATCGCCGAGCCGCTGATCTGGCTCGTCGCGTTCGGCTACGGCATGGGCGCGCTGGTGGGTCAGGTCGAAGTCAGCGGCACCAAGGTGCCCTACATCCTGTTCCTCGCGAGCGGCTCGATCTGCATGAGCGCCATGAACGCCGCCAGCTTCGAGGCGCTGTACTCGGCCTTCTCGCGCATGCACGTGCAGAAGACCTGGGACGGCATCATGAACGCGCCGGTCGGCCTCGACGACGTGGTGCTGGCCGAGATGCTGTGGGCCGCGTTCAAGGCCATCTTCACCGTCACGGCCATCCTGTTCGTGATGCTCGCGCTCGGCATCAGCCACAGCCCCAAGCTGTTCGTGGCCTGGGCCGTGCTGGTGGGCTCGGGCATCACCTTCTCGTCGATCGCGCTGATCTTCAACGCATTGGCCAAGGGCTATGACTTCTTCACCTACTACTTCACGCTGTTCATGACGCCGATGATGTTCCTGAGCGGCGTGTTCTTCCCGCTCGAGCAGCTGCCGTCGGTCGTGCGCACGGTGCTGGTGCGGCCGCTGTTCATGGACCAGTGGCCGGCCGACTGGGCGCGCCATGCAGCGGTGCTGGTGGTGTATGCGGTGGTGGCGTTCTGGGTGGCGCTCGCGCTCACGCGCAAGCGGTTTCGGGCCTGACGGCTTATAAAGCCACCCATGACCGATCTTTCCAACTTCCCCATCACGGCCAAATGGCCCGCCCAGCACCCCGACCGCCTGCAGCTCTACTCGCTGCCCACGCCCAATGGCGTGAAGGTTTCGATCATGCTCGAGGAGACCGGGCTGCCCTATGAGCCGCACCTGGTCGACTTCGGCAAGAACGACCAGATGTCGCCCGCTTTCCTGTCGCTCAATCCGAACAACAAGATCCCGGCCATCATCGACCCCGACGGGCCCGGCGGCCAGCCGCTGGGGCTGTTCGAGACCGGCGCGATCCTGCTGTACCTTGCCGACAAGACCGGCCGGTTCATCCCGAAGGACGCGGCGCGGCGCTACGAAACCATCCAGTGGCTGATGTGGCAGATGGGCGGCGTCGGCCCGATGTTCGGCCAGCTCGGCTTCTTCCACAAGTTCGCCGGCAAGGACTACGAGGACAAGCGCCCGCGCGACCGCTACGTGGGCGAATCGAAGCGCCTTCTCGGCGTGCTCGACGGCCACCTGGCCGGGCGCGAGTGGATCATGGGCGACGAGTACACGATCGCCGACATCGCCACCTTTCCGTGGATCCGCAACCTCATCGGTTTCTACGAAGCCGGCGAGCTGGTCGGCTTCAAGGACTTTCCGAACGTGGCGCGCGTGCTGGCGGCGTTCGTGGCGCGGCCGGCAGTGGAAAAGGGGCTGACGATTCCGGCCAGGGGCTGACGCTCAGGAGGCACGATGCAGTACACCCACGAGCACCTCGCGATCCAGAAGACGATGCGCCGCTTCATCGACGAGGAGATCAATCCGCACGTCGACGAATGGGAAGCGGCCGAGGCCTTTCCGGCGCATCAGGTCTTCAAGCGCATGGGCGCGCTCGGCTTGCTGGGCTTGAACAAGCCCGAGGCGTACGGCGGCGGCGGGCTCGACTACTCGTACGCGATGGCGCTGGCCGAAGCGGTGGGCCACGTGAACTGCGGCGGCGTGCCGATGGCGATCGGCGTGCAGACCGACATGTGCACGCCCGCGCTGGCGCGCTTCGGCAGCGACGCGCTCAAGCGCGAATTCCTCGCACCGGCCATTGCAGGCGAGACGGTGGGCTGCATCGGCGTGAGCGAGCCCGGCGCGGGCAGCGATGTCGCGGGCCTCAAGAGCCACGCGCGCAAGGACGGCGACGACTACCTCATCAGCGGCCAGAAGATGTGGATCACCAACAGCCTGCAGGCCGACTGGATGTGCATGCTGGTCAACAC
>SEGN01000060.1 GCA_004211245.1 Variovorax sp. | reverse complement strand
GCGCTACTTGGTCTCGAGCGAGGCCTTGAGTTCGGGCGACATCGGGATGCCCAGCGCCTTGCGCTGCTTGTAGAGCGGTATCGGGCCGACGAACCACTTGTCGTGCAGGGCCCTTGCCTTGCCCGATACGGCCAGTTCGGCGATCACGCCGTCGACCAGCGCCTGCATCTCGCCATCGTCCTTCCGGAAGGCGATGGCGATGGCTTCCGTCGACAAGCGCTCCGGCAAGATCAGGTACTGGTCGGCGTCGCTCAGGCTCGCCAGCTGCATGGCCAGCAGCACCTTGTCACGCGCATACGCCTGCACCCAGCCGAGTTGCAGCTGGCTGAAGGCCGCGTCCGCATTGAGCCCGGGCTCGGCCTTCCACGAGATGGCGGCCTTGGCGCGATAGGCGTCGAGCGCACTGCCCGCGGTGCTCGCCTTGATGAACGAGACCTGCTTGCCGTCGAGCTGTTTCAGCGAGTGGACGCCGTCCTTCTTGCGCACCATGACGCCGACGCCGTCGAAGTAGATCGGCTTCGAGAACGACGCCAGCGCACGGCGCTCGGGCGTGTCCGAGGTGCCGGTGCACAGCAGGTCGACCGAGCCGTCCCGCACGAAGGTCATGACCCGGTCGATCGCGATCGGCACCATGTTGATCCGGAGGTTCTTCAGGTCGAGCCGGTTTGCCAGCTGGGCCACCACCGCAGCGCAGAAATCGATGCTGTAGCCGATCGCCTTCTTCTGATCGTCCAGATAGGAAAAGGGCGCCGCGTCCTCGCGATAACCCACGCTGATCTGGCTGCGGCTCTTGATTCTCTCGAAGGTCGCCTGCGCATGGGCAGGTGCCGAAAGACCGATGCATGCGAGCAAAAGCAACACCGGCGCCGTGCGCAACTTTGAGATCATTCTTCCCTCCAAACCAGCCTGTTTGTATGTGGAGAGAATTTAACGATCTTTTACATTTAAATGCAATGGGACGGTGGCGTATTTTTTAATCTGGAGCGGGTGAAGGGAATCGAACCCTCGTATGAAGCTTGGGAAGCTGCCGTTCTGCCATTGAACTACACCCGCGTTTTCGCGACCCGGGCGGCCCGTGGGGCCGTGCCGCGACAGGCCGAGTATAGGGGCGGTGATCCGTGCTCTGCCGACCAGGCCGGCGCAGTCAGTGCCCGAGGAGCTCCTGTGCTTCCTCGTCGAAGCCGCGCAGCGGCTGTGCCTTGGCAAGCGCCATCCACACGCCGAACGGGATGCGCTCGACCGGCCGATGCAGTGCCGCCCGCGCAACGATCAGCTGGCCGCTCTCGTCCAGCACCAGGACCCCGCAGCCCTCGGGCACTTCGTCCGGCCGCGCGATGCAACGACCGCGCGCGTCGTTGCCCAGCACGTACCAGCACTCACCGCCCAGGTCGAGGTAGGCGGCGCGCTTGTCGGACTTCTTGAGGTCGCCGAGCAGATCGGCGCGGCTGACCTTGATCTCGTGCACGACAGGGTGCGCGTAGGCCTCGATGCTGGTATTGCGGATCGAGAAGACGTCCGGTCGGGCGATGCACCAGCGCGGTTTGCCGCCCTCCTCCTTCGGTGGCAGTCGCGCGCGCAGGCTCAGGCCGCGCCAGGCGATGCGGCCGCCACGCGTCATTTCGCGCGCCACGCGTTCCACCAGGGCCTCGTGGGCCGACATCGCCGTGCGATTGACGACCAGGGCACTGGCAATGTGCGAGATACCGCCGTCGGTGACGCGCAGGGTTTCATGGCCTTGGGCCGAGCGCACGCGCTCGAGCAGGCCGGCCGCCAGCAGGTCGACTTCGACGGCATCGCAACAGGGCCAGCCGGCCGAGCGGTAGACCTCGCGCAGCCGGCGCGCATGGATGCGTCCCAGCGCGACCGCGTTCAGCGGTGGGTCGCCTGCGGGTGGCGGGGTGATGATCGGGTCGACGAGGGGCGGCTCGACGGTGGGCGGGTCACCTTCCGGCGGCGGCGCCGGCGGCAGGTGTGGCGGCGTCGGCGGTACGCCGGTCGGCGGCGGATCGACAGGCACCTCGTGGGCGGTGGTTTCGACAGCGAACATGGTGAAAGGTTAAGCGTTAATGGAAGTCACGGCTCGCGTGATTGCGCGCCAGCCGACCCATCAACGGGGTCAAATCACGGAAGCCCGTGGCCACCAGATGGCACACCTTGCCGCCGGTGGCGGTGTCGCGCTGCCAGGTGCCCTGCACCGCGAGCAGGTGCGATTGCAGCAACGGCCCACGCCAGGCTTCGACCACGTGGTTCCAGACGATCACGTTGACGTTGCCGGTTTCATCCTCCAGCGTGACGAAGATCGTGCCCTTGGCGGTTTGCGGGCGTTGCCGGCCCATCACGATGCCGCAGGCACGCGCGGTCACGCCGTCGGGCAGCGCCAGCAACTCGTGCGCACTCAACAGCTTCATTCGCGCGAGCCTTGAACGCAGCAGCGCGATCGGATGGCGGCGCAGCGTGAGACGCAACGCGGCATAGTCGCCGACGATTTCCTCGCCCTCGGGGGCGACTGGCAAGCTCAACGCGCGTTCATGGATCGGAACGCCCTTGAGCAGCGCAGGCGCACGGCCCCCCACTCCACGCGTGGCCGTCGCGTCCCAGACCTGCTGGCGCCGGTGTCCCGACAGGGCCATCAGCGCATCGGCGCCGGCCAGCGCCGCCATGTCCTTGCCCTCCAGTTCTGCGCGTATGGCCAGATCTTCGGTGCTGGTGAAGGGCGCCCGCTCACGCGCGGCGATCAGCCGCTTTGCGCCCTCTTCACTCAGGCCGACGATGAGGCGAAGGCCCAGGCGCACGGCTGGCTGATCGGGTCTCCCGGAACGGTCGAGAAAGCGCGGGTCCACCGCGGCGATCGAGCCCGGCGTGCGAGGCTCGATGGTGCAATCGATCCGGCTCACGGTCACATCCACGGGACGCACCTCGACGCCATGGCGCCGTGCGTCCTGCACCAGTTGGGAGGGGGAATAGAACCCCATCGGCTGCGAGTCGAGCATCGCCGCCAGAAAACACGCCGGCTCGTAGTACTTGAGCCAGCAGCTCACCACCACCAGCAACGCGAAGCTGGCGGCGTGACTCTCGGGAAAACCGTATTCGCCGAAGCCTTCGCACTGCTTGAAGATGGCTTCGGCGAACGGCCGGTCGTAGCCGTTGTCGACCATGCCCTCGACCAACTGGCCCTGGAACTTGTCGATGCCGCCTGTGCGCTTCCAGGCTGCCATCGCACGGCGCAGGCGGTCGGCCTGGTCGGGTGTGAAGTTGGCTGCAATCATGGCGATCTGCATCACCTGCTCCTGGAAAATCGGCACGCCGAGCGTGCGGCCGAGCGCTTCGTACAAGGCGGGGTACTTGTAGACGACCGGCCGGCCCTTGCGCTCCATCTCGCGGTTCTTCAGGTACGGATGCACCATGCCGCCCTGGATCGGGCCCGGACGCACGATGGCGACTTCGACCACCAGGTCGTAGTACCTGCGCGGCTGCAGGCGCGGCAGCATCGACATCTGCGCACGACTCTCGATCTGGAACACGCCGATGGTGTCGGCGTCGCAGACCATGTCGTAGACCTTCTCGTCGTCGTCTGGAATCTGGTGCATCTCGAGCGCGCTGCCGCGCCACTGGTTGACGAAATCGAGCGAGCGCCGGATGGCGCTGAGCATGCCGAGCGCCAGCACGTCGACCTTGAGCATGCCCATCGCCTCGAGATCGTCCTTCTCCCACTGGATGACGGAGCGGTCCTTCATCGAGGCGTTCTCGACCGGCACCAGCCGCGTGAGCTTAGTTTGCGTCAGCACGAAGCCACCGACATGCTGACTCAGGTGCCGGGGAAAGCCCTTGAGCCGGTGTGCAAACTCGAGCCATTGGCGCAGCCGCAGCGTGCTCTCGCGCACGCCGGCCTTGTCCATCGCTTGCGTGAGTCGCGTGTCGAGGATTTCGGTGTCGAACCAGTGATGGTCCTTCGCAAAGACTTCGATCAGCCGATCGTCGATGCCGAGCGCTTTGCCCACGTCGCGCAAGGCACTGCGCGTGCGGTAGCGGATCACGACGGCGGCGATGGCTGCGCGCTCGCGGCCGTACTTCTCGTAGATGTACTGGATCACCTCCTCGCGTCGCTGGTGCTCGAAGTCGACGTCGATGTCGGGCGGCTCGTTGCGTTCGCGGCTCAGGAAACGCTCGAACAGCATGTGGCCCACATCCGGATTGATCGCGGTGATTCCCAGGCAATAGCAGACCGCCGAGTTGGCCGAGGAGCCGCGGCCCTGGCAAAGAATCTTCCGGCTTCTGGCGAACCGGACGATGTCCTCGACCGTGAGGAAGAACATCTCGTAGTGCTTCTCGATGATGAGGTCGAGCTCGTGCTGGACCTGTCGGCAGACCTTTTCCGGGATGCCGCTCGCATAGCGTTCGATCGGATACCTCGCAAGCGCCCCTTCCCAGGTCTTGCGCACCAGCGTCTGCACCGGCGTCTCGCCGTTGCCGAGCAGCTCCAGCGGGTATTCGTAGTGTTTGCGGATCTCGTCCGGATCGAAGCGACAGCGTGCCATCGCCACCAGCGTGTTGGCGAGCAGCTCGGCCGGGTAGAGACTCGACAGCCGGATGCGCGATCGCAGGTGGCGCTCGGCATTGCCCTGCAGCAAGAAGCCGCAATCGGCCACCGGCTTGCCCTCGCGGATGGCGGTGACCACATCCTGCAGGGGCTTGCGCGAACGCTTGTGGATGTGCACGTCGCCGGCCGCGACCAGCGGTACGCCCGTGGCCTGGCCGACCTCTTCGAGCGTCGCGAGCCACAGATCGTCGTCGAGTTCGGCGAGCAGTTCGACTGCGATCCACAGGTGCTCGCCATACAGCGCCCTGGCAGCGGCCACGTCGGCGCACATCGCCGCGACATCCATCGCCGCGCCCGGGAGGCGGTCCGGGACCAGCAAGATCTCGCAGTGCTGAAGCGACGCGACGTCGCTGCCTGCCCAACTCACCTGGTAGGCGCCCTTGGGCATCTCGGCGGTGCGTGCCACGGTGATGAACTCGCAGAGGTTGCCCCAGCCTTCGAGGTCGTGCGCGATCGCGACCAGTCTGAAACGATCGAACCGGAACTCGCTGCCGAACAACAGGCGAAAGTCGGGGTTGCGCGGCTGCGGTGCTTCGTCCGGATGGTCTCGGTCGTAGTCGTCGAGTGCCTCTTTGTGCTCGCGCAGGCCCACATGTGCGCGCACGATGCCCGACATCGAACACTCGTCGGTGATGGCCAGGGCGCGGTAGCCCAGCTGGTAGGCGCGACCCACGAGCTCTTCGGGGTGCGACGCGCCGCGGCGGAAACTGAAGTTGCTCAATGCATGCAACTCGGCATAGTCGGGAAGCACCGATGCCTGCGTCAGGGCGCGCTGCGGCAACGCATGCAGCCGGGCCGGCCGCCGGGCCTGCAACTGCTTGTCGCTGAGCTCAGGCATAGAGGCCCTGCAGGTACCAGCGCGGTGCGGCATCGGACGCCAGCGGCGCGGACAGCCGCTCGCGGTACACCCACACCAGGCCCGCCTCGGGGCTCTCGGCGATGTAGTAGTCGCGTACCGCGGGATGGCCGCCCTCCACTTCGTTGCCGCCCCACCAGCCGGCCTCCAGCCGTTGCGGGCCGGCAAGACGGCGCAGCTTGCCGAGGTAGTGCGGATGGCCGTCGCGCATTTCGAGGGGGAGCGGCTCGCGCAGCAACCAGGCCGGGTAGAGGTTGTCGGGCTGAATGGCCGTGAGTGGCGCGTTCGCCTTTTTCAGCGCCGGCCGCCAGCGCTGCATCGCCTCGGGCCGATGGTCGGCCTGCGCCACCGGCACCACCACCTGCTGCGGGCCGAGCCGCGCACTGAGCCGCTCGACCAGTTCGTGCAGCTTGTCGCCCTTGCGGTTGTCCTCGGGCAGGAAGCTCGTGCTGGCGCCGGCCCAGGCCGAGGTGTCGAGCGTGCGCATGCGCAGCCAGCTGGCGGGGGCGGAGAGCTTCGTCAGCGCCAGGCGTTCGCTCATGAGACGGCGCAGGTGGGCCATGTCCTGCGTGGGCTCGGCCGTGCGCACGGTGATGGCTTGGTGCGGCGGCAGGTCGACGCCGTTGTAGCGCTTCAGGTCGAGCGTCCATTGCAGTTCGAGTGCAATGGCGCCGCGCTGGCGGGCACGCAACCAGATCTGCAATGCCGACAGCAACCTGTTGGCCGACCACATGAGTTCAGGCGCGCTCTCGGCCAGCGCAGGCAACTCCAGCTTCTGCTCGAACACGTCGGGCAGCGTGAGCCAGCGGTGCGGCTCCGGGCGCAGTCCCCAGCCCCTGTCGAGCGCTTCGCGCAGCGCCTTGCCGAAGCGCCGCGCCAGCCCGCCGCGCGGCAGCGCCGCCACGTCGCCCCAGGTGCGGCAACCCAGGCGCTCCAGCACGTCGAGATGGTCCCGTGCGGCTGTGAGCGTGTGCAGTGGCAGCGCGGCAGGAACCTCCGCAGGCGGCTTGACACCCGCGGCGTAGAGGCGCAGCCGTGCCAGCGCGATCAGGGCCGTGGCCCCTTGTGCCTGGCGCAGCCGCTTCGCCGGGGTGGTGTCCGCGAGCAAACGCATCAAGGGCAACCGCCCGCCCCACAACCGCTCGCAGGCCGAGACCTCGAGCAGCAGGGCTTCGTCGAGCCAGACCACGCGCGGCGTGTAGCCCAGCGCCCACCAGCCGAGCGCTTCCATGGGCGGCAGCGGCGCATCGGCTTCAGGCTGCCACTGCAACGCGATCCAGTGCATGAGCGTCCTTCCTGCGCAGGTCGAGTCGTACCACGGTGGCGCCGGTGGTCGATGGCAAGGTCACGCCCTGCTGCTGCAGCCGGGCCTTGCGCCGGAGCTGGCTCGCAGCCAGCAAGGCGGTCATGCGTGCATTGCGGGCCGGCAGTGTCAGCGGCGCGGCCAGCGGCGGGCCACGACGCTTGAGCAGGTGCACGTCCATTTGACCTTCCGGAGACGACACCACCTGCAGCCGCAGCCGGGCCGGCGAGGCGGACTGCGCCACCGATGCGGGCCGCAGCACGAACAGCAGGCTCTCGTGTTGCGCTGCCGCGAGCTGCAGCCGGCGCAACTCTCCCACGCGCGCCTGCGGCAGCCAGGCCAGCACGGCCGAAACGTCGGCACAGCGCAGCGCCTGCTCGCAGGCCCACAGACGGGCTTGCGCGGTCTCGTTGCGCACCCACAGCAATGCTTCGACCGGAAGGCCTCCTGCCGCCAACGCCGGCCCGAAGGGCTCGTGCGGTGCACCGATCAGCACCACCGGCCCGCTGCGCGTGGCCACCGCTTGCGCAAGCGCCGGCAAAAGCAGTTGCCACACGTGAGATTCGGGCGAGGACTGCAGCACCTCCGTCATCGCTCCCACCGGCCAACCGCCACCCGGCAACTCGGCGTCGAGACCGGCATGGCCCGTGGCCACCACCTGTGCATCTGCCTCGCCCAACTCGTCACCGCGCCACACGTTGTGGCGCCCGGAGCGCAGGAAGGGGTCGAGTGAAGGAAGGCCCATGATGGTCAGATGACTGTATTTTTATACAGTATTTTGAGCGTGCGGGTTTTTCTTTTTTGCGCAGCCGGGGGATCATGGGCATCTCGCCTCGCCATGATCCACTTTCCATTGCGCCGATCCGGTTTCCTGCGTCTCGGCGCAGGCAGCGCCCTGGGCACCCTGATACCGTTCAAGACGCCCGCTCAAACTTCCAGCCGCATGACCACCCGTCCCATCCCCGCCACCGGCGAAGCCCTGCCCGTCATCGGCTGCGGCAGCTGGATCGGTTTCGACCATGCGCCGGACAGCGGCGAATTCCAGCGCCTGCCCGGCGTGCTCGACGCGCTTTTCGTGGCCGGCGGCAGCGTGGTCGACTCGTCGCCGATGTACGGGCGCGCCGAAGAGAACATCGGTCGATTGCTGGCCGCGGCAAAGCGACCCGGCCGCGCCTTCCTCGCCACCAAAGTCTGGACCCATGGCCGCGCGGCCGGGATTGCGCAGATGGAGCAGTCGTTCACGCGCCTCGCCACCGACCGCATCGACCTGATGCAGGTGCACAACCTGGTCGACTGGCGCACGCACCTGGCCACACTGCGTGGCTGGAAAGAACAAAAACGAGTCAGATATGTCGGCATTACGCACTACGCCGCCTCGGCCCATGCGGAAGTCGAAGCCGTGCTGCGCGCCGAGAAGCTCGACTTCGTCCAGATCAACTATTCGTACGACGACCGCGCCGCAGCGCAGCGCCTGCTGCCGCTGGCCGCAGAGCGCGGCGTGGCGGTGATCGTCAACATGCCGTTCGGTGGCGGCGGCCTGTTGCGCCGGCTGCGCGACCAGCCGCTGCCTGGCTGGGCTGCCGAGATCGGTTGCACGAGCTGGGCGCAGCTGCTGCTGAAGTTCGTGCTGAGCCATCCGGCAGTGACCTGCACCATTCCGGGCACGAGCCGCGCCGAGCACATGGCGGACAACGCCGCGGCCGGCGCCGGACCGTTTCCCGACGCGGCATTCTGGCGGCAGCACTCGCTGCCGCTCTGACCCTTGTCAGCCGGCGAAGCGCAGCAACGCCGCGTTGATCTCGCCAGCCCGCTCGTACTGCACCCAGTGTCCGGCGCCTTCGACGACCAGGCCCTCCCGGTTCGGGTGGCCGCGCGTCAGCCCGGCCACGAGCGGACGCGGATCGGCGGTGACGTCGAACTCGCCCCACACCAGCAGTTGCGGGCAGTCCAGCGTGTCGATGGCCGCCTGCAACCCGCCCGACAGCGACACGTCCTTGCTGCGGAAGCGCGTGCCATGACAGGAGATGTCGTGGATGTCGAACGCCAGCGGGTCGAAACCCTTGTCGTGCAGCATGAGCGCATCGAGGTTGTGCTTCAACGCAGCGCGCTCGGCCGCGCGATCCGGCGACCTGCGCCAGTTGATCATTTCGGTGCTCAGCCGCCGCAGCGTGGCGTGGCCGCCGCTGCCCAGCAGCACCAGCCGGTCGATCGCGCCGCGCTGCGCTGCGAGCTTGGCCGCGACCAGACCGCCGAAAGAGAAGCCGCCCAGCACGATGGGCGTGCCCGCGCCGATCAGCTGGTCGAGCGTGCCGCCGAGGGCTTTCAGCAGCGGGCCGACGGCTGCCTCGCCCGCCGAAGGTTTCGGCGGCGCATCGGAATCTGCGAAACCCGGGAGATCGGGCAGCCACAGCGTGCGCGTGGCCGACAGCGCCTCGACGTTGCGCAGCCAGTGCATCCAGCTGCCATGTCCGCCATGCAGCAACACGATGGGCGGGCGACCCGCGCCGTCGGCGCCGAAACGTCGCCAGCGCACGCGCACGCCTTCGTGGACCGGGTCGCAGGAAGTGGCCAGTGCGTCGATGCGCTCGATGACGGCGCGTGCGGAGGGATCGGAATCGGGAGGGAAGTTCATCAGGGCAGCATCCGCTGGAGTTCTTTGTCGCCGTCGATGAACTGGTGCTTGAGCGCACCCAGCACATGCAGCGCGAAGATCACATAAAGCACGTTGCCGGCCCATTCGTGCACGGCGCCGAAGACCGTGTGCAGGGTTTCCTTCAGCGCCGGTTCGATCCCCATGATCCAGCCGATGCGCGGCCACGGCACCAGGCCGAACAGCTGCATCGGGTGGGTGGCCGCATCCTTCCAGGCCGAGTCGTGCATCCAGCCTGAGAGCGGCAGCAGGATCATCAGTAGGTACAGCGCGCCGTGCGCCGCATGGGCGGCCAGGCGCTCGAGCCGGCCGTAGCTGACCGGCATGGCGGGCGGCGTGTGGGTGGCACGCCAGAGGATGCGCAAGATGACCAGTCCCAGCACGGTGATGCCGAGCGACTTGTGGGTGTCGATCACGGGGCGCACCCACTCGTCGGGAAACTGCTCGACGGTGAGGATCAGCACGATGTTCAGGATCATCAGAACCGCGATCAGCCAGTGCAGCAGGATGGCGGTTCGGGTGTAGCGCGCAGGAATTGTCATGGGCATGCGGAATTTTCGGGGGTGCATGGAGTCTGTCAGCATTGTCCCGGGCCGGTTCGGGCCATCGAAACCGAAGCCACGCGGCCTGCGTACCCCCTGATCGACCGGACATTCCCTTGAAAGACTCCCCCGAACGCGCCCTGTCCGCGGCCTTCGCCGTGGCCTCGCCGCGCCTGTCGCCCCCGCGCACTCCGGCGTCGAGCCTGCTCATCCACGGCGGGGTGCTGCTGCTGTGGGTCGGGCTGTTCGGCATGGCGTTCAAGGTCGGCGGCGTGTGGAGCTGGTCGGTGGGCGTGGCCTACATTGCCTACGACACGGTGCTGCTGCTGTTCGTGGCCTGGGCCACGCTGCCGATCCTGCGGGCGCGCGCAGTACCGCCCACCGGCCTGCGACCTGCCACGCTCGGCGTGATCGTCGCGTCGCACAACGAGGCGGCAGTGCTGCCCATCACGCTGGCCGCGCTGTTCGACCAGGGCGACGCACCCGACCAGATCGTGATCGCCGACGACGGCTCCACCGACGGCACCGCCGCGTTGTTGACCACACGCTACAAGCTCATTGCGCCCGAACCGGGCTCGCTCAGCGCGGCGAGCCCGCTGCACCCCGCTCTGCACTGGCTGCGCCTGCCGCACGCCGGCAAGGCGCGCGCACTCAATGCGGCGATGCTGTGCATCCACACCGACATCGTGCTGACAGTCGACGGCGACACGCTGCTCGACAGCAACGCGATTGCAGCGGTACGCCGGGCCTTTTCGGGCGAACCCGACCTGGTGGCGGCCACCGGCGTCATCACGCCGGTCTGCAGCCGTACCCTCGGCGGCCGTTGCCTGCAGTGGTTCCAGACCTACGAGTACATCCGCAACTTTCTCTCGCGCTATGCCTGGATGCGGCTCGACGGGCTGCTGCTGATCTCCGGTGCGTTCGCCGCGTTCCGGCGCGACGCCGTGCGCGCCGTGGGCGGTTTCGATCCCGAGTGCCTGGTGGAAGACTACGAGCTCATCCACCGCCTGCATCGCCATGCCCATGCGCACGGCCTGCCCTGGCGCGTGCGCGTGCTGGGCGACGCGCATGCGCACACCGATGCACCCAGCAGCGTGGCTGCCTTCCTGCGCCAGCGGCGCCGCTGGTTCGGCGGCTTCCTGCAAACGCAGTACTGGTACCGGGCGATGGTCGGCGACCGGCGCTATGGCTGGCTCGGCACCGCGATGCTGCCGGTCAAGGCCATCGACACGCTGCAGCCGCTCTACGGGCTGGCGGCCTTCGGGCTCCTGCTGGTCTACCTGGCGCGCGGCGAACTCGGCATCCTGGCGCCGGTCGCCGGCGTGATCGGCGCCAAGATCGTGCTGGACCTGGTCTTCCACCTCTGGTCGGTGCATCTGTACCGACGCTGGATCGGACGGCAGAGCGAGGTCGGGATGCTGGCTGCGCTGGCGGCAGCGCTGATCGAGCCGTTCAGCTTCCAGCTCCTGCGACACACGGGTGCGGCAATGGGCTGGTGGATGTTCCTGTCGGGCAGCACGACCTGGGGCCGGCAGTCGCGCACAGGGCTGGTGGCACGCGACGACGGTCCGCCCTGAGGCGCATTGGCTTCAGCGCGCGTTCGCGGCCGCTCCGAAGCGGTAGCTCGACACCACCAGACCGCCCATGAACGCTTCCTCGTGGTACACGCGCACGCCGGCTTCGGTTTCGGCAGCGCCGGCCGCCACCATCAACGGGATCAGGTGCTCCTCGCGCGGATGCGCGGCGCGTGCCGAGGGCGCCGAAGCCCAGTCGTCGAGGCGCGCAGCCCGCCTGTCGGGCGGGCCTTGCACCACCGTCTCGTCGAGCCAGTCGTCGAAGGCCTTCGACACGGCATGCGCCTGCGGCCCGAAATTGCGCAGGTTGTGGTAGCTGAGGCCGCTGCCCACGATGAGCACGTCTTCGTCGCGCAGCGGTGCCAGCGCACGGCCCAGCGCGAAGTGCTCGGCGGGATCGAGACCGCGTTTGAGCGACAACTGCACCATCGGCACATCGGCCTGCGGGTAGATCGCGGCCATCGGCGAGAAGGCCCCGTGGTCGAAGCCCCGATCGGCGTCGAGCACGGCCGGCATGCCGGCGGCCGCGATCAGTTGTCGCACCCGGCGCGCCAGTTCGGGCGAACCGGGTGCGTCGTAGTGCACCTGGTAGGTGTGAGCGGGAAAGCCACCATAGTCGTAGACCATCGGCGGCTTCGCGCTGGCCTGCACCGTGAAAGCCGGTGCCTCCCAGTGTGCCGACACCATCAGGATCGCGCGCGGCGTGCGGCCGATCTGGCGCGGCATGTCGGCCAGCGCGGCTTCGAGCCGGGCATAGGTCGAACCCATCTCCTGCTTCATCCAGGGCCAGGGGCCGCCGCCGTGCGAAATGAAATAGGTGGGCAGCCGCGGGGGGTGGTGATCGCTCATGCAAAACTCCTTTGCACGAATGTAGGGATTTCTCCTGCAGAATTCGAGAGCCATACGTTCAATGGTTTGTTTCTTCAGGAGAAATCTTCGATGGACCGCCTGACCAGCCTGCGGGTGTTCCGCGAAGTCGTCGATGCCGGCAGCTTCACCGGCGCGGCCGAACGGCTCGCGATCTCGGCACCGATGGTGAGCAAGCACGTGGCGCAGCTCGAACGATCGCTCGGCGCGCGGCTGCTGAATCGTTCGAGCCGCCATCTGAGCCTGACCGAAGCCGGGACTGCGTGGTACTCGCAGAGTGCCCAGGCGCTCGACCTGCTCGATGCGGCCGAGGCCGCCATCGGCCAGCGCAACGACACGCCGCGTGGCCGCCTCAAGGTGAGCGCGCCCGTGTGGTGCGCCACGCCGCGTTTTGCGCGCGTGCTGACGGACTACCGCGACCGCTGCCCCGAAGTGCGGGTCGACATGCACCTGGAAAACCGCAAGATCGACCTTGCCGCGGACGGCTACGACCTGGCGCTGCGTGC
>SEGN01000382.1 GCA_004211245.1 Variovorax sp. | reverse complement strand
TGCTGGTGTGCAACCACGTGAGCTTCGTCGATGCGGTTCTGCTGATGGCCGCGAGCCCGCGCCCGATCCGCTTCATCATGGACCATCAGATCTTCCGTGTCCCGGTGTTGGGCTGGCTGTTCAGGCTGGCCAAGGCGATTCCGATCGCTTCGCAAAAGGAAGACCCGGCGGCCTACGAGGCGGCTTTCGCCCAAGCGGTGCAAGTGCTGCGCGAAGGTGACCTGCTCGCGATCTTTCCCGAAGGCGCTCTCACGCGCGACGGCGAGTTGCAGCCGTTCAGGGGCGGCGTCATGAAGATCGTGGACAGCGCGCGCAGCGAGGGCATGGTGGTGCCCGTGATTCCGATGGCGCTCAGCAATCTATGGGGTTCCTACTTCAGCCGCATCGAAAAGCGCGGCGACAAGAACACTGCGATGGTCAGGCCTTTTCGCCGCGGCTTCTTCAGTCGCGTCGGCCTGCACGTCGGCGCCGAGGTGCCCGCGGCCGAAGTCCAGCCCGAGGCATTGCAGCAGCGCGTTCGCATGCTTTTGACGACCTGATGGGTTCGGTCTTGCGCGATGCCCTCTGGCAGATCATTGCCGCAGCGCCACCGGAGTTCTGGCACGCGCTCACCTGGCTGGGCGACAGCGGCCTGTTGCTGCCGGCGGCGCTGTCGATCACGCTGTGGCTGGCGCTGTCGCGCCGCACCTGGCCGACGGCGGCGCTGTGGGTGCTGTTGTTCGGATTGGGCAGCACGCTGATCCTGGCGTCCAAGCTGGCTTTCATGGGATGGGGCCTGGGAAGCGCGCGTTTCAACTTCACCGGTTTCAGCGGGCACACCGCCATTGCGGCCAGCGTGTGGCCGGTTGCACTGTGGCTGATGGCCGCGCGCCGGTCGCATCGGGTGCGTGTGATGGCCGTCGGGCTCGGCTGGGCGCTGGCAGCGGCGATCGGCGCCTCGCGGCTGGCCGTTCTTGCGCATTCGGGTGCGGAGGTGCTGGCCGGCTATGTGCTCGGGGTGGCGGTCAGTGGCAGCTTCCTGCTGCTGCAACGCGGGCGTCCGCACTCGCGCATACCGGCCGTGCTCGTCGTGCTGAGCCTGCTGGCGCCGCTGCTGTTGCTCAGGCCCGGCACGCCGGCGCCCACGCAGAGTGCGCTGGAACTGCTGGCCATGCGCCTGGCGGGAACCGAACGGGTTTTCACGCGCGACGATCTGTCCCGGCTGTAGAAGGTTGTGCCGCCGATCGGTATCGGCTGGAGATACCTTCAGGGCTTTGCATCGCGCCCGGTGCAGCAATACGGTGCGTTGCCGTGTGTCGCGGCAGATCATCCGCACACCTTCACTACGCCGCGAGGCACTCATGAAAAACCGCACTCCACCGTCCCTGAAAAAGACCTTGGTCACCCTGATGATCGGCGCCTGCACTGCGCTGGGCGGCATGGCCGCGCAGGCCCAGAGCGAGGCTTCGGCCGGACTGTCGATGTTGCCCGTGGCCTCCGTGGTCGGCGCCGCCTCGGTGGCCGGCAGCGCCGCGAGCGCCGTGGTGGCGCTGCCCGCCGCACTGTCGGTTGGCGGCGCCATGCTCACCGTGGTGGCGGTGGAGGCCTCGGTGGACGGCACGGTCTACCTGCTGGAACGCGCCTCCGACGGCGCACGGACCAGCGTCCAGGTTTCGGGCCGCGCAGCCCACAGCGCAGCGCAGGTCGTGGGTACCACGGTGCTGGTCAGCGTGATCGGCACCGGCGTCGTGTTGTCCGTCGCGGGCGAAGTGCTGGCCTTTTTGCCCAACGCATTGGGCCGCGCGCTGCTGCACAACGAGAGGCTGGGATGAGCACACGTCCTTCCGTGTCGAGCGCGTTGCCGCCGGAAGACGTGCTTGCCGCATTGCGCGCCGCACGCGCCGCCGCTGTGAGCACCAATTTCGGTTCCTACGACGTCGAAGAGGCGCTGCGCATGCCCCGCTGGAAGCGGGCGTTCCGGGAAGTGGCGAAGATCGCACTGGTTGCCACAGCCGTGGTGCTGGCGGGCTTGTTCCTGTTTCCGATCCAGGCCCACGCCGGGCGATCCTGCGAAGCGGTCAAGCCCACGCCGGCGCTCATCACGAAGGGCATGCAGCTGGCCGAGCGCACCTCGGCCGCGCTCGACGCCAGCGGCGCGCGCGTGGTGGTGCTTGCCCGCGCAGGGCAGAACCTCGAGAAGTACGGCCTGCAGTACTCGCACCTGGGACTCGCCTACAAGGCCGACGACGGCGCCTGGCGCGTGGTGCACAAGCTCAACCAGTGCGGCACCGCGACCGCGGGCGTGTACCGGCAGGGTCTCGGCGAGTTCTTTCTCGACGACCTCTGGCGCTACGAAGCCGCGTGGGTGGTGCCCACGCCGGCCGTGCAGGTGCAACTGCTGAGTGCATTGCAGGCATCGCCTGCGAGCATCGTGCGGCTGCATACCGCGCCTTACAGCCTGGTGAGCTACGCGTGGGGACGCAAGTACCAGCAGTCGAACCAGTGGGCGATCGAGACACTGGCGGGCGCGATGGCACCGGCCACCATCCGCAGTCGCGACCAGGCGCAGGCCTGGCTGCAATTCCAGGGCTACGAGCCGGGCACGTTGCGGCTCGGCGCATTGACGCGACTCGGTGGGCGCATCGGCGCGGCGAATGTCGCCTTCGACGATCATCCGAACGAAAAGCTCAAGCTGCAGGCGGCCTCGCAGGCCAACGACAACGCCCGCGAGACCTTCGCCAACTGGGTGGCGACGCGGCGCGCCACGCAGCAGCCCGACCAGGATGCCGAGCTGATCGCTCGCACCCGGTCGCTCGATGCGCTCAAGGCCAAGGTCGATGCCGAGCAGCAGAAGGTCGACGCACAGCGCCAAATCGCGCTCGACGCACGTCAGGCGCAGGATCGCGAGCAGCAGAAGCTCGGCCTGCTGGAAAGCGACGCGCAAGTCAAGCTCGATGCCGAGTACCGCCGCGTCGAGTTGCGTGTGTTCGGCTACCGGTTGCTGCTCACGCTGCCTCTGCTCGTGATCGCGGGCTGGCTGTTCGTGAAGAAGCGCAAGGGCACGTACTGGCCGTTCGTGTGGGGCTTCATCTTCTTCGCGCTGTTCGCGTTCTTCGTGGAGCTGGTGCCGTACCTGCCGAGCTACGGCGGCTATGTGCGCTACATCGTGGGCATCGTGGTCACCGTGCTGGTGGGCCGCTATGCGATCCTGGCGCTCAACCGCTACCTTGCCAGGCAGAAGCTGGCGCCCCCTACACTCCGCCTGCGGCGAGCCCGACATCCTGAGGAGAAAGAAACACCATGGCAACCACTCAATACGTGATGCAACGCGACACCAGCGGCTGGCGCATGCAGGTCTGGATATC
Source organism: Variovorax sp. (assembly GCA_004211245.1). GTDB lineage: Bacteria > Pseudomonadota > Gammaproteobacteria > Burkholderiales > Burkholderiaceae_C > Variovorax. Next base: position 4,789 of record SEGN01000382.1, on the reverse strand, counting down.
GTTCGGACTTGCGCTGGGCGCCTGCGCCGTCGGCGTGATGCTGCTGCCGGGTCAGGAACTCGACCGCGCTTTTCTGGCGATCGGCTTCTTCTTCTGCCTGTTCACGAGCTTCTCGGTGGCCAAAACCATCCGCGACAACCGCGACGGGCAGGTCGACACTAGCTCGTGGGTCATGACGGTGTGGATTGCCTTCGGCGCCGCGGTCTGCCTCACCGCCTGGGGGCTTTGGCGCATGAACATCGGCGACTGGCAAAAAGGCTTCATGGTGGTGAGCTGGCTGTTCCTGGTCAGCAGCACCTTCACGGTGGCCAAGACGGTGCGCGACAAGCACGAGGCGGACTTGATGGATCGCTCGGGCGGTCTGCCGCGGCCTGCGAGGGCGGCGGCGCCGCTCGACACCTGATGCCTCGGCGCACCGGCGAAACGCGCGCTGTAAGCGTGTGTAAGGCCAAGCCCGATCGGCCAATTCTGCACAGGGCCGCCACGTATCGTCACATTTGGGCACGGGGCGGCATGATAGAACCTCGGCCTGCGTCGCGTGTCGCGCGCAGCAACTTTCAACGCCAACCCGCGGGAGCATTCACATGAGTTTTTTCGGCAAGATTTTTTCCAAGATTTTCCCGTCGGCCAACGCCGCTGAAGTCGTCGCCGCGCCGCCTGCACCCGCCGTTGCGAATGCGCCGGCCACGCCCGCACCGCCGCCCCCGATTCCGCTGGGCGACGTGCCCGCCATCCTGGATGCGATGCCCGGTGCCGCCGCGCTGAACTGGCGCACCTCGATCGTCGACCTGCTCAAGCTGCTGGGCCTGGACAGCAGCCTGGCCGCGCGCAAGGAACTGGCGGACGAAATTCTCTACAGCAATGGCGAACCCGGTTCGGCCGCATGGAACATCGGCCTGCACAAGGAGGTGATGACCCGCATCGCTGCCAACGGCGGCACCGTGCCGGCGGACCTGCGGGATTGAACCCACCCCGACGGCTCGCTGCGCGCAGCCGCCCCCCTCGAGGGGAAAACACCAGCGGCCCGGCGAAGCCGGTCCCGCGGTGTTCACGAACAGCCCGAGGCCCGTCATTGACGGGCCTTTTGCTTTGCGAGGCTAGACGCCGCGCGCGCGCTCGCTCCTGAACTTCGCGCGGAAGGCGCTGAACGCGCCCGCGTCGAGCGCCTCGCGCACCTCGCGCATCAGGTTCAGGTAGTAGTGCAGGTTGTGGATGGTGCACAGCATCGGGCCGAGCATTTCGCCGCAGCGGTCCAGGTGGTGCAGGTAGGCGCGGCTGAAACCGTCTCGACCGCCGTCCTCCCAACTCACGCCCGACGTGCCCGCACAGGCGTGGCAGGTACAGGTTGCGTCGAGCGGCTGCGGGTCGCTCTTGTGGCGCGCGTTGCGCATCTTGAGGTCGCCGAAGCGCGTGAAGATCGTGCCGTTGCGCGCATTGCGCGTGGGCATCACGCAGTCGAACATGTCGACGCCGTCGGCCACACCCTGCACCAGGTCTTCGGGCGTGCCCACGCCCATGAGGTAGCGCGGCTTGTGCGCCGGCAGCCGGTGCGGCGTGTGGCCCATGATGTGCAGCATCTCGGCCTTGGGTTCGCCGACGCTCACGCCCCCGATCGCATAGCCGGGGAAGTCCATCTCGACCAGTTGCGCCAGAGACGCCTCGCGCAGGTTCTCGAACATGCCGCCCTGGACGATGCCGAAGAGGGCGTTCGGATTCTCGAGCCGCGCGAACTCGTGCTGACAGCGCCTGGCCCAGCGCAGGCTCAGTTCCATCGACGTGCGTGCCTCGGCCTCCGTCGTGATGTGGCCGTGGGTGTCGTAGGGCGTGCATTCGTCGAACTGCATGACGATGTCACTGTTCAGGATGGTCTGGATCTGCATCGAGACTTCGGGCGTGAGGAACAGCTTGTCGCCGTTGACCGGCGACGCGAACTTCACGCCTTCCTCGCTGATCTTGCGCATCGCGCCGAGGCTCCACACCTGGAAGCCGCCGGAGTCGGTAAGGATGGGCTTGTGCCACTTCTCGAACGCATGCACGTGAGCGTGCCGCGGCGTGCGTGGCTGTCGGGGTCGGTCTTGAGGAGTTCGAAGTTCAGCATGGTGTTCAGCGGGTTCTCTCCAGCAGCATCGCGTCGCCGTAGCTGAAGAAGCGGTAACGTTCGCGGATCGCATGCGCATACAGCGCCATCACGCGGTCGTATCCCGCGAACGCGCTGACCAGCATCATCAGCGTGCTCTTGGGCAGGTGGAAGTTGGTGATCAGCAGGTCGACGTGCGCGAAGGCGAAGCCGGGGGTGATGAAGATGCGCGTGTCGCCCGAGGCCTCGCCGCTCTTCGCCCAGGACTCGAGCGTGCGCACGGTCGTCGTGCCGACGGCGACCACGCGGCCGCCGCGCGCTCTGCAGTCGGCGATGGCGCGCTGCGTGGCCTCGGGCACTTCATAGCGCTCGGCATGCATCGTGTGCTCCGCGATGTTCTCCACCTTGACCGGCTGGAAGGTGCCGGCGCCCACGTGCAGCGTGACGTTGGCGCGCTGCACGCCGCGCGCTTCGAGCCCGGCCAGCAGGGCCTCGTCGAAATGCAGTGCGGCGGTCGGTGCGGCCACGGCGCCCGGCACGCGCGCGAACACGGTCTGGTAGCGGCGCTCGTCGTCGGCCGAATCCGTGTGTGCGATGTAGGGCGGCAGCGGGACGTGGCCGCAGCGGCCCATCAGCGCATACGGGTCTTCGCCGGCGTCGCTCTCGAAGGCGAAGTGGAACAGTGCGCCTTGCGCATCGGGCCAACGCCCGAGCAGCGTCGCCTGAAAGCCGCCCGTCATCTGCAGCACGGTGCCCACAGGCGGCTTCTTGCTCACCTTCATGTGGCAGACCACTTCGTTGCCGGTCAGCACGCGCTCGACCAGCAGTTCGAGCTTGCCGCCAGTCGGCTTTTCACCGAACAGGCGCGCCTTGACCACGCGCGTGTCGTTGAAGACCAGCAGATCGCCTTGCCTCAGCAGGCTCGGCAGGTCGCGGAAGATGCGGTCGATCGGTGGGTCGCCGGTGCCGTCGAGCAGGCGTGACGCGGTGCGCTCGGCGGCGGGGTGCTGCGCGACCAGGTCGGGCGGCAGAACGAAATCGAAATCGGAAAGCGTGAAGGCGCGCATGGTGCTTGAGGGCCGGACGGGCCCGTGCCAAGAAGGCGGTCGGGGAGGAGCGGGCACGATTGTCCCACGGCAGAAAAGGCCGGCTGCGCGGCAGGACGGCGCGGCAGAATCGAACCATGACCACGCCACCCGTTTCCCCTTCAGACACCGAGGGCGTGTCGGCGCCGCATTTCGGCGATGCGCCGCAGCATGTGCTGGTCACGGGCGGCACGGGCTTCGTCGGGCGCCATCTGGTCGCGGCGCTTCTTGCCGACGGCCACACCGTCACCGTGTGGACGCGCGATGCGGCAGCCGCCGCCCGGCGCTTCGATGCGACGGTGCGCTGCGTGCGGCAGCTCGACGAGATACCGGTGACGTCCATGGTCGACGTGGTCATCAACCTGGCCGGCGCGCGCATCGTCGGCCCACGCTGGACGGCCGCACGCCAGGCCGCGTTGCTCGAGAGCCGCGCCGGGCTGACCGATGACCTGGTCGCTTGGATCGCCCGTCGCCCCATGAAGCCATGGCTGCTGCTGTCCGGCTCGGCGGTCGGCTATTACGGCGTGCAGGCGCAAGGCGACGCGTCGGAGCTCACCGAATCGAGCCCGCCGCAATCCATCTTCATGTCGCGCCTGTGCCAGGCATGGGAAGCGTCCGCCTGCTCCGCCGCCGCGTACGGCGTGCGTGTCGCCTGCATGCGCTTCGGCCTGGTGCTCGGGCCTGGCGGCGCGCTGCCGGGGTTGCTGTTGCCGGTGAAGTTGGGCGTGGGCGGGCGGCTCGGCACCGGACGGCAGTGGGTCTCGTGGATCCACCTGCACGACCTGCTGGGCGCCATGGGCCATGTGTGGCGACACGCCGAAGCCCCTGGCGCGCCGGTCGCGCCGCAGGCCTGGAACTTCACCGCGCCCGAGGCGTTGCGGCAGGAGGACTTCATGCACACCGCCGCCAGGGTGCTCCACCGCCCGTTCTGGCTGCCCGTGCCGGGCGCGCCGGTCCGCCTGGCTCTCGGCGAGCAGGCCGACGTGCTGCTCGAAGGCCAGCGTGTGGCACCGGAACACCTGACGGACACCGGCTTCCGCTTCCGATTCCCCGATGCGCGCAGCGCGCTGCAGGACCTCTGCTGAAAGTGCCGCGCAAGCCGTCTACTCCCGGTGCGTCGCAACCAGCGGCGCCGCCCGGCTCGGGCCTGAGTGCGACGCAGCGCGCACTGCGCAAGCTCGGCCTGCTGCGCGACATCGACTTTGCGCTCTACCTTCCGATGCGCTACGAGGACGAGACGCGCATCGTGCGGCTGGCCGACACGCGCGACGGCGATCTCGCCCAGGTGGAAGGCGTGGTGGTGGCCAGCGAAGTCACGTTCCGGCCGCGCCGCCAGTTGCTCGTGACGCTGGACGACGGCAGTGACACCTGCATCCTGCGCTTCTTCAACTTCTATCCGTCGCAACAGAAGCAGCTGGAGGTTGGGGCGAGGGTGCGGGTGCGTGGCGAGATGAAGGGCGGCTTTCTGGGGCGCCAGATCATGCAGCCCGGCGTCAAGAGTGCCGGCATCGACCTGCCGTTGGCGCTGACGCCGGTGTATTCGACCATCGCGGGCCTGGCCCAGCCCGTGCTGCGGCGCGAAGTGCGCGCCGGACTGGCGCGCGCCGTGCTGGACGAAACCATTCCG
>SEGN01000381.1 GCA_004211245.1 Variovorax sp. | reverse complement strand
TCGACATCGGTCACGCCGGGGCCGAAATCGCGCACGACCAGGGCGCCGTCCGGCGTGGCCTCCAGTTGCACGCGGCTGTCGCCTGCATAGCGCAGCGCATTCTCGACCAGGTTGCGCAGGGCGATCGCCAGGGCATCGAAGTCGCCCATCGCCGCGGGTGCAGGCTCCGTCTCCGGCACGATCAGCTCGAGCCGGTCGCGCGCGCGTGCGTCCTGCCAGAACTCCTCTGCCACGCTGGCCACCAGCTGCACCAGGTCGACGCGGGAGCGCGTGAGGGACGCGCCCGACTCGGCGCGCGAGAGCTGCAGCAGCTTTTCTGCGCGGTGGCTCAACGTCTGCAGAGCGGTCAGTGCGGCCTCGACGTCGCTGCGACGCAGGTCGTGGTCGAGCGCGGTCTGCAGCCGCAGGCGCGCCGCCGACAACGGCGTGCGCAGTTCGTGCGCGGCATTGGCTGCCAGCGCGCGTTCCACGTCGAGCGACTGGGACAGACGTTCCAGCAAACGGTTGACATGGTCGCCGACCAGCTTCAGCTCGCGCGGCAGGCCGGGCAGGGTGATCGGTCTCAGGTCGGCGCCGTCCCGCAGGGCGATTTCGCCGGCCAGTTGCCGCAGCACCTGCAGCTCGCCGCGTGCGATGCGGCGCAGCAGGAACGCCAGCAGCGGCAGCACCGCCACCAGCGGCAGCAGCAGGCCGAACAACGTGCGGTTGAGGGCGTCGCGCCGCTCGTCGAGCGGATCGGCCACTTGCAGGTAGAGCGGGCGGCTGGGATGGGGCACCGTGTAGATGCGCCACGACGCGAGGTTGGCGAAACCGGGCGAGGCGGGAACGTCGAAGGTGTCGGGTGGTGTTTCGGCCGAGCGCAGCAGCACGTGCGCATTGCCGTCCACCACCTGGTAGACCACGGCGGCGTCCTTGAACAGTGGCGTGGGTGCGATCAGCGGCTTGCCCGCCGAAAGTTCGCCGGCGCGCCGGTCGACCTCCTCCACCGCGATGTCGAACATGCGGTGGGACACTTCGACCAGTTCATTGTCGAAGTTGTAGTTGATTTCGCGGTCGACATACCAGACCACTCCGATCACGCAGAGCAGCCAGACGCTGCCGACCCAGACGATCAGCGTGCGGGTGAGGCGCCCGGCCAGCGTGTCCGGCGTGCTCATTCCCCGTCTTCCATCGAGAACGCGAGGCGGTAGCCGAGGCCGCGCAGCGTCTGGATGTGGGAGCGGCCAAGCTTGCGGCGCAGCCGGCTGATGAAGACCTCCAGCGTGTTGCTGTCGGTGCCGTCGTCGAAGCCGTACAGGGCGTCCTGCAGCAGTTCGCGCGTGTGGATGCGCTCCGGCCGCGTCGCCATCACGCGCAGCAGCGCCCACTCCTTTTGCGTGAGCGACACCGGTGCACCGTTCTTGCGCACCAGCTCGCGCGCCAGGTCGACTTCGAGCGTGCCGAGTTGCAGCACCGGCGTATTGCCTGCGCTGCGCCGCCGCTCCACGGCGCGCAGTCGCGCCAGCAGTTCGCCGGGGTCGTAGGGCTTGACCAGATAGTCGTCGGCACCGGCGTCCAGGCCCCGGATGCGGTCCGTGACCTGGTCGCGCGCCGTGAGCACGATGACGATCGGTCTTTCCTTCAACGCGCGGATGGCGGGCAGCAGCGCCAGGCCGTCGCCATCGCCCAGGTGCAGATCGAGCAGCACGGCCGCGTACTGCGCCGAAAGCAGCGCGCCGCGCGCCTCGGCCAGGCTCGGCACCGCATCGACGACGAAGGCCTTGGCGCGCAGATAGCCGCACACCGCCTCCGCCAGTCCGGTGTCGTCTTCGACGAGCAATACACGCACACACTCTCCTTGAGCTGAAGGGACGAGTCTAGCGATGGTGCGTTCAGCGCGCGTTCAGACCGCGCTGCCAGGCTCGGCGATCGCATGACCCGAACCCCGCTGCGTGGCCCGCTGGCAGCCACATTCCTTTCGCTCGCGCTGCTGCTCGCCTGGGACGCGTCCGGGCTGGACCTGCCGATGGCACAGTTGTTCGGCCAGCAGGACGGATTCGCGTGGCGGCACAGCCATGCACTGGTTCTCTGGATGCACGAGGTGCCGCGCTTCGCAAGCTGGGCTCTGATGGTCGTGCTGTTCGCGGGCGTCCGGTGGCCGGTCGGGGTGCTGCGGCGTCTCGCGCCGCGCGAGCGTGTGCAACTCGCCGTGACCGTGCTCGCCTCGGTGCTGGCGGTGTCGCTGGTCAAGACCCACAGCCAGACCAGTTGCCCGTGGGATCTTCAAGTTTTCGGCGGCATGGCCCGCCATGTGTCGCACTGGCAATGGGGCGTCGGCGATGGCGGGCCCGGCAAGTGCTTCCCTGCGGGTCATGCGTCGGCGGGTTTTGCCTACATGGGCGGTTGGTTCGCGTTCCGTCAACGTGCGCCGCGCATCGCAGTGCGTTGGCTGGCCGTGGCACTGCTTGCCGGCTTCGTGCTCGGGCTCGGGCAGCAGATGCGCGGCGCCCACTACATGAGCCACACGCTCTGGACGGCCTGGCTTTGCTGGAGCGTGGGCCTTGCGCTCGACGCGCTGGCCCGCGCACGGCGTGCAGACCCGGCCGTGACGGCGCACCCGACGCCCAAGCTGAACCGTTCCTGAGTCGGACGTTCAGGGAGACTTCACCCCCGGCGCCTACCTTCCGGGGATGCCCCGTTCGCTCGCGTCCACCCTGTCCGCTTCAACCGATTCCGCCGTCCGCCCGGGCGACGCGGATGCACATGGAGCGGCATGGCCTCGCGCCGTGCCGGCCTGGCTCGCCGCCGTGGACGCGTGGATGGCGCAGCCGCGCACCCCACGCAACGTGATCCTGTGGCTCAGCGCCTATCTGGCGCTGGCCGCCAACTGGCCGCTGTGGCTGGACCTGGCGCGCATCGGCGGCGCGCC
>SEGN01000380.1 GCA_004211245.1 Variovorax sp. | reverse complement strand
CTGGAGGCCGCGCTGGCCGACGCCAGCCGAACGATGGCCTGCAACATGATGGACGCGAGCGCGCTCGAAGGCGTCCAGGCCTTCATCGACAAACGCGCGCCGGACTGGAAGCCGCGCTAGCCGTGCAGCCGCGAGGAGTGCGGCAGGTGCGCCATCAGGAACTCCATCTGGTCCGCCAGGATGCGGCGATTGCGCAGGATGAAGTCTTCCCACAGGCTGGGAATATAGGGCGCGTAGAGCAAGGGCATGTTCGCCTGCTCGGGCGTGCGGCTGCTCTTGCGATGGTTGCACGGCTTGCAGGCCGTGACCACGTTCATCCACACATCGACACCGTTCTGCGCGAACGGGATGATGTGCTCGCGCGTGAGTTCGTCTTCGTGGAAATGCCCGCCGCAGTAAGCGCAGACGTTGCGGTCCCGCGCGAACAGCTTGCTGTTGGTCAGGCCAGGCCGCTGGTTGAAGGGGTTGATGCGCGGCACGCCCTTGGTGCCGATGATGCTGTTGATCACGATCTGCGACTGCACACCGGTGGCCGCGTTGTGGCCGCCGCGAAACAGCGCAATCTCGCGCCCTGCCTCCCAGCGCACCTCGTCCGCAGCGTAGTGCGTCACCGCCTGCTCGAGCGAAATCCACGACTGGGGCAGCCCTTGGGCCGACAGCTTCAAGACCTTCACCACACGCCTCCTGAAAGAAGAACCACGGAAAGACCAGCAACCGGTGCAGCAGGATCGGCAGAAGCCGCTTTCGTTGCACTGCGTCACAATATACCGGCTTTATGACAAATGGCCTCCCGCCGCCCATTGCGCGGGCGCGGGGTGCTATCAAAACGATACCGACCCATGCAGGTTTTCCGCGGGTTCCGGCATCCCGGCATCGCGCCGGCATGCGCCCTCACCATCGGCAATTTCGACGGCGTGCACCGTGGTCATCAGGCCATGCTGGCCCTGTTGGCGACCGAGGCGCGCCAGCGCGGGCTGCCCAGCTGCGTGCTGACCTTCGAGCCGCACCCCCGCGACTACTTCGCCGCGCTCGCGAAGAAGCCGGAACTCGCACCGGCGCGGGTCGGCACGCTGCGCGACAAACTCGGCGGGCTGTCCGACCACGGTGTCGCCCAGACCGTGGTGCTCCCCTTCGACCGGCGCCTGGCCGAGCAGTCCCCCGAAGACTTCATCCAGAAGGTGCTGGTCGATGGGCTGGGCGCGCGCTACGTGCTCGTGGGAGACGATTTCCGCTTCGGTGCCAAACGCGCGGGCGACTACGCGATGCTCGATGCCGCCGGCGACGTCCATGGCTTCGACGTGGCGCGCATGAACAGCTACGAAGTGCACGGCCTGCGCGTGTCGAGTTCGGCCGTGCGCCAGGCGCTCGCCGCGGGTCGCATGGCCGAGGTCCAGGCTTTGCTCGGGCGGCCGTACGCAATATCCGGCCACGTGGTGCACGGACGCAAGCTGGGTCGGGCGCTGGGCGCGTCGGCGCCGGGGCGCGACGACGGTTTTCGCACGCTCAACCTGCGCTTCAAGCACTGGAAGCCGGCCGCCAGCGGCATCTTCGCGGTGCTGGTGCACGGCCTCGGCGACAGGCCCCTGCAAGGCGTCGCCAACCTCGGTGTGCGGCCGTCGCTGGATGCCAACGACGTCAACGCCGGCCGGGTGCTGCTCGAGACGCACTGCCTCGATTGGCCCGCCCACCTCGGCGCCGAAGGGGCCTACGGTAAAATCGTGCGCGTGGAACTGCTGCACAAACTGCACGACGAATTGCGCTACACCAGCCTCGAAGCCCTGACCGCGGGCATCGCGAAGGATGGCGAAGACGCACGTGCGTTCTTCGCTTCCACGCATCGCCAGACCACCCGGGATCGAATTTAGCCCTGCACGCCACGTGCTGCCGCCCTTCGACAAGCTCAGGGCGAACGGCTTTTCCTCCGCACCGACGCTGACCCGTTCGGGCTGAGCCTGTCGAAGCCCTGTTCCGTACTCCAATCATGTCCGACACCAAGCCCGCTGGCGCCACCGACTACCGCGCCACCCTCAACCTGCCCGACACTCCGTTTCCGATGCGCGGCGACATGGCCAAGCGCGAGCCGGGCTGGGTCAAGCAATGGGAAGACGAAGGCCGCTACCAGCGACTGCGCGACGCCCGCATGGGCGCGCCCAAGTTCATCCTGCACGACGGCCCGCCGTACGCCAACGGCCAGATCCACATGGGTCACGCCGTCAACAAGATCCTGAAGGACATGATCACCAAGGCGCGCCAGCTCGAGGGCTTCGACGCGCTCTACGTGCCGGGCTGGGACTGCCACGGCCTGCCGATCGAGAACGCCATCGAGAAGAAGTACGGGCGCAACCTGAGCCGGGACGAGATGCAGGCGAAGAGCCGCGCCTATGCCGCCGAGCAGATCACCCAGCAGATGGCCGACTTCCAGCGCCTGGGCGTGCTCGGCGAATGGGATCATCCGTACAAGACCATGGACTTCGCCAACGAGGCCGGCGAGCTGCGCGCGTTCAAGCGCGTGATCGAACGCGGCTTCGTCTACCGCGGGCTCAAGCCGGTGTACTGGTGCTTCGACTGCGGCTCGTCGCTCGCCGAGTTCGAGATCGAGTACGCCGACAAGAAGAGCCAGACCATCGACGTGGCCTTCAAGGCGCACGACCCGGCCAGGCTGGCCGCCGCATTCGACCTGCCCGCGCTGGGCAAGGACGCTTTCGCGGTGATCTGGACCACCACCGCCTGGACGATCCCGGCCAACCAGGCCATCAACCTGAATCCCGAGCTCGACTATGCGCTGGTCGACACGCCGCGTGGCCTGCTGGTGCTGGCCGCTTCGCTGGTCGAGATGTGCCTGAACCGCTACGCGCTCGACGGCGAAGTGCTGGCCACGGTCAAGGGCGAAAAGCTCGGCGGGCTGGAATTCGAGCATCCGCT
>SEGN01000379.1 GCA_004211245.1 Variovorax sp. | reverse complement strand
TGCGGCTTGCAGAGGTCGCCGCAGCGCGCATCGAGCGTGCAGCACAGCGAGCAGATCGCGCCTTGATAAGCCGGGCAGTGGGCCATGTCGGGCCCCTCGTACTCGCGCTCGCAGATCACGCAGCGTTGCAGCGTGAGCCGCTGGTAGGCGCCGGCGTCCGTGTCGGACGGCGTCTCGACGCGCGCCCACAGCACCTGGCTGCGCGCCGCGTGCATCGGCCCGCGCGCCAGGTAGTACTTGCCGCGCGTGGCCCAGGCCAGCAGCGGCGAGGCGACCAGTGCGGTGCCGAGCGCGATCACGGCCGAAAAAGCCTGCGCCATCGGCCCGAACACGCCCAGGTGCGCCGTGATCGACAGGCCCGAGGCCAGCGCCATCGCACCCACACCCACCGGGTTGATGTCCCACAGGTGCGCCCGCTTGAACTCGATGCCGGGTGGCGACAGGCCCAGCGGCTTGTTGATCACCAGGTCGGCCACGACCGCCATCATCCAGGCGATCGCGATGTTCGCGTAGAGCCCGAGCACATCGCCCAGCGCCTCGAACACGTTCATCTCCATGAGCATGAAGGCGATGAGTGCGTTGAACACCACCCACACCACGCGGCCCGGATGGCTGTGCGTGACGCGCGAGAAGAAATTGCTCCAGGCCAGCGAGCCGGCATAGGCGTTGGTGACGTTGATCTTGAGCTGCGAGATGACCACGAAGATGGCGGTGGCCGCGACCGCCCAGCCGTAGTCCGGGAACACGTATTCGTAGGCCGCCAGGTACATCTGGTTCGGGTCGACCGCGCGCTCCACCGGGACCATGTGGGTGATGGCCAGGTAGGCCAGCAGTGCGCCGCACAGCATCTTGATCACGCCCAGGATCACCCAGCCCGGCCCGCCGGCGAGCACCCCCGCCCACCAGCGCCCGCGGGTGGCCGCGGTGCGCACGGGCATGAAGCGCAGGTAGTCGGCCTGCTCGCCCATTTGCGTGATGAGCGCGATGCCGACGGTCAGGGCGGCACCAAACAGGGGCAGATTGAAGGCCTTGCCGGCGCCTTTGTCACCACCGTAGTGCGTGATGCCGGCAAAAGCACCGGGATCGCGCACCAGGACGAACACAAACGGCACGACCAACATGACCAGCCAGATCGGCTGCGTCCAGAGTTGCAGCCGGCTGATGGCCGAAACCCCGTGCGTGACCAGCGGAATCACGACCAGCGCGCAGGCCAGATAGCCCCAGACCGGCGGAATGCCGAGCGCGAGCTCCAGCGCATAAGCCATCACGGCCGCCTCGAGCGCGAAGAAGATGAAGGTGAACGAGGCGTAGATCAGCGACGTGATGGTCGAACCGATGTAGCCGAACCCGGCACCGCGCGTGAGCAGGTCCATGTCGACGCCATAGCGGGCGGCGTACACGCTGATCGGCAGGCCGGCCAGGAAGATGATGAGGCCGGTGGCGAGGATGGCCCAGAACGCGTTGACGAAGCCGTACTGCACCAGCAGGGTCGCACCGACCGCCTCGAGGATCAGGAACGACGCGGCGCCGAAGGCGGTGTTCGCCACGCGCCATTCGGACCACTTGCGAAAGCGCTGCGGCGTGTAGCGCAGCGCATAGTCTTCCAGCGTTTCGCTCGCCACCCAGCTGTTGTAGTCGCGCCGGACCTTGACGATGCGCTGCGGCGCGTCGTCGTCGGGCACTGCGGGGGCGGGGGGCGGGACGGAACTCACACCGCTTCGGTGCAACAGTCGTGCCACCGGCATGACTGTTGCAATGCCTTCCCGTTGCCCATAATGGCCCTTCCCCAACGCCACCCGATCCGCCCATGGAACTGACGCCGCGCGAAAAAGACAAGCTCCTGATCTTCACGGCGGCGCTGCTCGCCGAACGCCGCCAGGCCCGCGGACTCAAGCTCAACTACCCCGAAGCGGTCGCGCTCATCTCGGCCGCGGTGATGGAGGGCGCACGCGACGGCAAGAGCGTGGCCGAACTCATGAGCGCCGGGCGCAGCGTGCTGACCCGGGCCGACGTGATGGACGGCATTGCCGAGATGATCCCGGACATCCAGATCGAAGCCACCTTCCCCGACGGCACCAAACTCGTGACCGTCCACCAACCCATCGTCTGACCTCTTTTTCCTGCGGAGAACTTCATGCGCCTCACGCGTTCCACATTCCTGGCCCTGGTCGCCGCCGCCCTGCCGCTCGCGGCATCGGCCCACGTCGGCGTCGATGGCGCGGCCCATCATTCGGCCGGCTTCGCGCAGGGCTTTCTGCACCCGTTCACCGGCCTCGACCACCTGGCCGCGATGGTCGGCGTGGGCTTGTGGAGCGCGCTCGTCGCACGCGGCGCGCGCGACCTGGTCTGGGCGCCGCTCGGCTTCGCCGCCATGCTGCTCGCGGGGGCGCTGCTCGGCGTGGCCGGCACGCAGGTGCCGGCGGTGGAACCGATGATCGCCGCGTCGCTGCTGGTGATCGGCCTGTTGGTGGTCACGCGGCTGCGGCTGCCGGGGCCGGTCACGGCTGCCGTGGTCGGCGCGTTCGCGGTGTTCCACGGCGTGGCGCACGGTCACGAACTTGCGGGCGCCACTGGCGCGGCAGCCGCGATCGCCGGCATGGTGCTCGCGACCGTGTTGCTGCACGGGGCCGGCATCGCGATCGGCTGGACGCTGCGTGAGCGCAGCGCGCTGCTGCCGCGCGTGGCTGGCGGCGCGGTCGCGCTGTTCGGCGCCGTCCTGCTCGCCCAGGTGGTCTGACCATGACGCCCGGCGAACTGATCACCGACGAGGGCGAGCACACGCTCAACCCGGGGCGTCGCACCGTCACGCTGGTGGTGCAGAACACGGCCGACCGTCCGATCCAGGTCGGCTCGCACTACCACTTTGCCGAGACCAACGGCGCGCTCGGCTTCGACCGCGACGCGGCACGCGGCATGCGGCTG
>SEGN01000378.1 GCA_004211245.1 Variovorax sp. | reverse complement strand
ATCGTGCGCGACAAGGTCGGCAGCTTCAAGGAGCGCGACGATATGCAGCGCTGGCTCAACAAATGGATCATGAACTACGTCGACGGCGATCCGGCGAACTCGTCCGAGGAAACCAAGGCACGCCGCCCGCTGGCCGCGGCCGAGGTGGTGGTCGAAGAGGTGGAAGGCAACCCCGGCTACTACACCTCCAAGTTCTTCCTGCGCCCGCACTACCAGCTCGAAGGCCTCACCGTCTCGCTGCGCCTGGTGTCGAAGCTGCCGTCCGCCAAGGGCGGCAAATAAGTTGGACGGGGCTTTGAAAAATTCGAGCCCCGGGTCGTTCTCCTCATAGCTGCCGGGCGGTGGCCTCACCCCAGGGCCCCGGACCCGTCAGCCCACTCTTTATTGGCAGCACAACTGAAAGGTGACCATCATGGCAGTAGACATGTTTTTGAAGTTGGACGGCATTGACGGCGAGTCGCAGGACGACAAGCATCCCAAGGAGATCGACGTCCTGGCCTGGAGCTGGGGCGCCGCGCAGAGCGGCACCGGTCACGTCGGTGGCGGCTCGGGCGGCGGCAAGGTGTCGGTGCAGGACCTGTCCATCACGAAATACATCGACGCTTCCTCGCACCTGCTGCTGCTGCGCTGCTGCGACCTCAAGCCCATCCCGAAGGGCACGCTGGTGGTGCGCAAGTCCGGCGGCGCCAAGATCGAGTACATCAAGCTCTCGCTGGAGAACGTCGTGATCACCCACGTCTCCACCGGCGGCAGCGGCGGCGAAGACCGGCTCACCGAGAACATCACGCTGAACTTCACCAAGTTCACCTACGAGTACACGCCGCAGAAGGCCGACGGCAGCGGCGATGCGCCCAAGACCACGACCTGGGACATCGCCAAGAGCAAGGATTCCTGAAGCGGCCCGGATGGCGAGGCGGCACCGCCGCCCGCCTCAGGGCAGCGCCGGCACCGTGTCCGGCAACAGCTGCGTGGCGTCGTCGTCGGCGTGCAGCCAGATCGCCAGCGCCGTGTAGTTGTCGTGGCCCGGCTTGGCGCGGGCCTTGACGGCGATGTCGAGCTGTTCGATCCACTGGCTGGGGTTGCGCGATGCCTGCAGGGTTTCACGCAGGCACTCGTCGCCCAGCACCTCCCACACTCCGTCGCTGCACAGCAGCAGCACGTCACCCGGCGCGAGCGGCATGGGTGCCGACACGGCAATCTCGGGCATCTCTTCCACCGATCCCAGCGCCGACAGCAGCATGTTGCGCTGTGGGTGCAGGCGCGCGCCTTCCTCGTCGATCATGCCGCCCGCCACCATCTGCTGCACCAGACTGTGGTCCACCGTGCGTGTCACCAGCGCGCCCTCGCGGAACAGGTAGGCCCGGCTGTCGCCCGTGTGCGCCCACGCGAACTGGTTGTCCTGCAGGTCGATCGCGGCCAGCACCACGGTGGAACGCATCGCCGACAGCTTGCCGCCCTCGGCCTGGCGCGCGACCACGTCGCGGTTGGCCTGCTCGATCAGATGCCGCAGCGTCCGGCCGTCCAGCGCCGGCGCGGCGGCAAAACCACCCAGCACGCTGCTGCGCGCCGTAGCGGCGGCGACATCGCCGCCGCCGTGCCCACCGGCGCCGTCGGCCACCAGGCAGGCGACGTAGCGATCGTCGTGCCAGTGACCATGCACGTCTTCGTTGTAGCTGCGGCCGCCCTGACGGGACAGCGTGACGATTTCGATTTCCACCCCGGGTGCCTCTCGTTTTCTCATTGGCCTGACTTGAGGCGTTCCATCTGCTCTTCGTAGGCCTGCAGGAAGGCCTTGCCGAACAGGCTGTGAAAGTCGTCTTCCGCTTCGGTGGCGATGCCGCCGTAGAGCGCCACGAACTGGTCCCACAGCTTGGCCTTGCGGTTGGCCGCGAACAGGCTGTCGAGCGCGGACCTGGCGGCGATTTTCTTCTCGAGTTCGTCCGGCGCGAAGCGCGCGATCACGTAGGCCAGCGCGGCCCGCATGCCGACCATCACGCCGAACTGGTGCGATCGAAGGTCGTTGTACGCGTCCTTCATCGCCGCTTCGGGCGGCATGAAGCCGCGCACGCCCGGCCCCAGCAGATGGGCCAGCGCGACTTCCACGGTGGGCGAGAACTTCAGCGGGTTGTTGGCCTGCGACGCGATCATCGTGACCTCGGCACGCACTTCGCGCTTGAACTCCTGGCGCGTCAGCAAGAGTTGCAGGGTCCCTTCGGTCGAGGCCCGCAGCATCTGGCCCACACGCTCCATGAGGCCGGGCGTGAGCGCTTCGGGCGGCTGGTGCTGGCTGCCGAGCCCGCGCAGGAAGGCGGCGAGCAATTCGGCGTCCGCGCCCGCACCGGGCATGCCCGCTCCCGCGCTCTGCGCCGGTGCGGCACGCGCCACGGGCGGTGCCGGTGGCGGTGGCGGCGCTGCAGCTACAGATGCCGCCGGCACAGACGCGGCAGGCAGCAGATCGGCGAACGGATCGTCCGCGGGCGCCGTGCCGATCGGCAACCCGGTCTCGTCGTCGAACACCTGCAACGGGGCAGACGGCGTGACGGCCTTGGGCGGCACGTAGCCGAACTGCCCGACCGGCAGGTGATCGCTGCGCGGCGCGGCAGCAGGCCGCGCCGCACCTTGCAGCGCTGCGAACGGATCGGCATGGGCCGCGGTGTTGGGCTGCAGCAGCGGGTCGGCGAGGGGCGACAACGCGAGCGGGTCGCCACCGATGCCGCCGGTGCCGCCTGCGCCACCAAACAGGTCGTCGATCGAAGTGGCCTTGCCTGCCGCAGGAATGCCAAGATCCGAAAAATCGTCCGCGGCGAGCGAGGCGCGTTCCGGCACTCCGGACGCGGGACCCAGCAGATCCGCAAAAGGATCTGCCGGCACAGTGGGCCGATGGCCGGCGCCTGCCTCGAGTGGATTCGGAAACAGCAGTGGATCGGCAG
>SEGN01000377.1 GCA_004211245.1 Variovorax sp. | reverse complement strand
GCAGCTCGACGAAACCGTTGATGATCTTGCCGACCAGGTAGGCGCCCTTGTTTCGATAGAACAGCCCCGACAGCACCTGCAACTGGAAGTTGGCCCGCAGCTTGACCTGCTGGAAGCGCCCGAGGATGGCGGCCGCCACACGCTCGGCATCGCGCCTGCGGTCGGCGAAACCGCCGAGCAAGGCATAGTCGTCGACCACGCGCTCGAGGGTGTCGGCCAGTCCGTCGCGCGTGGGGTAGTAGGGGCGGTACGTCGGCGCGCCGCGCGGCTCGATGTACTCGGTGCTGATGGCCGGCCGCACGAAGATGAAGTCGTTCTGGAAGTAGGCGCGGTGCAGGATCTTGGTCGTCACCGAATTGAAGAACGACTCGGCCAGTTCGGGCTGGTGGTGGTCGACCAGCAGCCCGATGTAGTGCAGCTTGACCTGGTGCCAGACGTCCATCGGCTGGTCGCCGGCCTTGAACTCCTTCTCGAGCCGTGCCACCGCCTCGCCCACGCGCAGGTCGTAGAACTCGATGCGCTCGCGCTGCGCCCGCTGCTGGCCGTGCCAGTCCGCTGTCTCGAAGCGATGCTTGGCGCGCGACGACTCGGCCCGGAACAGGCGGTAATGGCGGTTGAAACCGTCGATCAGCGCCTTGGCGATGTCGTAGGCCAGCGGCGAATCGAGGCGCTGCGGGAACATGCAGCGCTACTCGTCGGCTTCCTTCACGCCCTCGATGGCCGCAACCGCCGCCGGTGCCGGCGGTTTGCCCCACTTGTAGCGGATGCGCTGCACGGCGGCCTTGTACTGCTTGTCCAGCGGCAGGCTTCCGTTCACGCTCATGCCGAGGTCCTGCAGCAGCCCGTCGTGCACGCCGAACGCCCAGCCGTGGATCGTGACGTTCTGGCCGCGCGTCCAGGCATCGACCATCACGGTGCTGACCGCGACGTTGACCACCTGCTCGGCCACGTTGAGCTCGCACAGGGCCGGCGCCCGTGCGTCCTCCGGAAAGCTGTTCAGCATGACCTGATGCCGGTCACGCACGTCCTGGATGTGGCGCAGCCAGTTGTCGGCCAGGCCGATGCGCGCGCCCTCCAGCGCCGCCTGCACGCCGGAGCAGCCGTAGTGGCCGACCACCATGATGTGCTCGACCTTCAGCCGCTCGACCGCGAACTGGATTGCCGACAGGGCGTTGAGGTCGGAGTGCACCACGATGTTGGCGACGTTGCGGTGCACGAACACTTCGCCCGGCTCCAGTCCGGTGATCTGGTTGGCGGGCACGCGGCTGTCGGAACAGCCGATCCACATGTACTTGGGCGTCTGCTGCTTCACCAGGCCGGTAAAGAAGCCGGGACGCTCGCGTTCCATTTGCGATGCCCAGTGACGGTTGTGCGCGAAGAGGTCGGGGAGTGATTCAGACATAAGTTGATTGTCGATGAGCAACGGAAATGATGGCCGGCTTTCAGGCGGCCGCGGATTTCTGGGCACGCGCCAGTGTGGCCTTGCTCTTTTTCTCCTGCGCGCGCACTTCGTCGAGATTCGCCTGCAGTTCGGCGAGCCGGCCTTCCAGCGTGGCGCGATGCGCGCTCAGCACGCTCACGAAACGCTGCAATTGCGGCACGGTGTCCTGCGGACTGTCGTACATGTCGAGGATATCTTTCGCCTGTGTCAGGCTCAGGCCGAGGCGCTTCGCGCGCAGGGTCAGCAGCAGGCGGGCCCGGTCGCGCGCCGTGTACACGCGCTGGCCGCCGACGCGCGCGGGTGACAACAGACCCATGTCCTCGTAGAAGCGGATCGCACGCGTGGTGAGATCGAACTCCCTGGCCAGCGCGCTGATGGTGAAGTTTTGCGATTCCATGCCGATCCATGCGGGCGAAATGGGTGGTTGCCGGTGCGACAGCAGGCTGCGGCGGCAGTCCCTACAATGGTCTGCCTCACCCATGACGTTTACGTAAACGTCAATCTTACATGAACCTGCTCGAACGCGAACTGAATTACCCCCTCGGCGACCTGCTGCCCGAGCCCGGCACCACCCACGAGGTCTTGCCCGGCGTGCGCTGGATCCGCATGGCGCTGCCGTTTGCGCTCGACCACATCAATCTCTGGCTGCTGCGCGACGAGATCGACGGCGAGAACGGAAAAATACAGGGCTGGACGGTGGTGGACTGCTGCATTTCCCGGCCGGAAAGCAAGGCGCAATGGGAGCAGATCTTCGCCACGCAACTCGAAGGCCTGCCGATCCTGCGCGTCGTGGTCACGCACATGCACCCCGATCACATCGGCCTGGCCAGCTGGCTTTGCGAACGCTGGAATGCGCCGCTCTGGATCAGTTCGACCGACTACCACGTCGCGAAGCTGCTGAGCGGCCCGAATGCCAGCGACAGCCTCGCCGGCGGCGAAGAGGCTGCGGCGTTCTTCGTGTCGCACGGTCTCGCAGACCCCGATTCGATTGCCAGGATCCGCAGCCGCACCAACTACTACCGTGAGCTGGTGCCGGGCGTGCCCAATCGTTTCGTGCGCATGCTCGACGGCGACACCGTGCGCATCGGCGGACGCGACTGGCAGTGCATCGTCGGCTACGGCCATGCGCCCGAGCACATCGCGCTCTACTGCGACGAGCTTCGCGCGTTGATCGGCGGCGACATGATGCTGCCGCGCATTTCCACCAACGTGAGCGTGCATGCGGGCGAGCCCGAAGCCAACCCGCTGCGCCTGTTCCTGGACAGCATCGAGCGTTTCCTGGCCCTGCCCGAAGACACGCTCGGCCTGCCCTCGCACGGCAAGCCGTTCACCGGTGTGCGCCGCCGCGTGGGACAGCTGCAGGAGCACCATCGCGATCGGCTGGCCGAGATGCTCGTGGCCTGCACGGAACGCCCGCACACCGCCGCCGAGGCGCTGCCGATCATGTTCAAGCGCGCGCTCGACGTGCACCAGATGACCTTCGCGATGGGCGAAACGGTGGC
>SEGN01000376.1 GCA_004211245.1 Variovorax sp. | reverse complement strand
AGCCCGATCGGACTCGCGGGCCACCGCTGCATCGCTTCGCTGTTCTTCGTGGCGGGCACGCCGCTCGCCAAAGCGCGGCGCGACGCGCTGCTCGACATCGCGCGCACGCACATCGATGCGAGCGCGTTGGTGGAAAGCGCCGGCGCCACCAGCCCGCATGCCGAGATCATCGTGCTGCGCGCGCTGGCACCGGTGGTGGAACCGGCGATGCATCTGCTGCGCCGCGTGTGGCAGGCCTGGCGCACCGAAATGTGGCAGCTGCCAGCCTCGATGCCTCGCATCTGGGCGATGTAGACGGCGCGGTGAATATGGGAGGCGCGAAGCGCGCGCCTGTGACAAGCTTCGACTCCCACCGGAGGAGTCTTTCGATGTTCGGCCTCACCCCCCTCGGCGTCGTCCACACCGCCATCAGCCTGATCGCCGTGGCGGCCGGGCTCGCCGCATTCATCCGCTTCCGGAAGATTCCGCCGGGCCACGCGCTCGGCAAGGTCTACATCTGGACGACCGTGCTGACCTGCCTCACCGGCTTCGGGATCTTCCAGCACGGTGGCTTCGGCAAGCCCCACGTCCTGGGCATCCTGACGCTGGCGGTGCTGGCGCTGGCGGCGGTGGCCGGCCGCACCGCACTGTTCGGCCGTGCATCGAAGTCCATCGAGACGGTGAGCTATTCACTCACCTTTTTCTTCCACATGATTCCCGGCGTGACCGAGACCTTCACGCGGCTGCCGGCTGGCGCACCCTTGTTCTCGAGCCCTGAAGATCCCGCACTGCAGAAGGTCGTGGGTGCGTTCTTCGCCGTGTTCGTGGTCGGCGCGATTGTGCAGGTGCGACAGCTGTGGCCTGTGGTCAGGCGGCAAGTCCCCGGGCCGGATTGATCAGGTACTTGGTCCCCGTCGCACGCTGGTTGTAGATCGCGATCGTGTCGAGGTCGAGCACCTCGGCCAGCGAGATCTCCCTGGAATAGTGGCTCGCGAAGGTCGTCCTGAGTTCGGCCGCCACGCGCTGCTTGAGCGCCTCGGCCGCGGCCGGACCGATCTTCTGCAGGAACGGGAACAGCAGCCAGCCGCCCATGCTCCACGCCATGCCGAAATTGCGCACGAACTCGGTCGGCCGTGTGTCGAGGCCACCGTACAGGTACACCTGCTTGTGCGTGGTCGAGCCATAGCGGCTGTATTCCTTCGCCGTCCTGTTGAGCGCGGCCTCCATGCAACCGAGGATTTGGCCACCGAGCCGGCCGCCGCCGGTGGCGTCGAATGCAATGGTGGCACCGGTCTCGACCAGCGCATCGGTCAGGTCCTGAAGGAACGTGGGCGCGCTCGCATCGCAGACGTACTTCGCGCCCATCGCCCTCAGCAAGGCGGCCTGCTCGGGCTTGCGCACGATGTTCACCAGGGCGACGCCGTCCTTCATGCAGATGCGGTTGAGTATCTGTCCGAGGTTCGAGGCCGCAGCCGTGTGCACCAGCGCGGTGTGCCCCTCGCGCCGCATGGTTTCGACCATGCCGAGGGCGGTGAGCGGGTTGACGAAACACGATGCGCCGTCGGCCGGCGTCGCGCCGTCCGGCAGCAGCAGGCACTGCGCCACCGGGATCGCACGGTACTGCGCATACATCGCCCCGCCGAGCGCCGCCACGGTCTTGCCGAGCAGCGCCTGTGCCGTAGCGGAAGAACCGGCCTCGACCACGACCCCTGCGCCTTCGTTGCCGACCGGCATCGATTCGTCGAGCCGACCGGCCATGGCCTTCATCGCGCCCTCGGGCACGCGCGCCGTCACGACCGGCCGGTCGGGCGTGCCCGATGCTGTGGCCGTGGCCATGTCGGCCGCGCCGAACAGCAGGCCGAGGTCGGACGGATTGAGCGGCGACGCTTCAATGCGCACCAGCACATCATCGGCGCCAAGCGCGGGCAGCGGCACGCTTGCGAGCGACAGTTCGAGCTCGCCGCTCTTCCTGATCAGCGAGCGCAGTTGCAGGCCGGTGCGGGGGTTCGGTGTCGTGCTCATCGCGGTGCATCTCCCTTGCGGTAGTCGGCGGTCAGGTCATCCAGGCGGTGCCGAGCGTGAAGCGGGTGTTGTCCTCGGGTTTGGCGCCCGGCGCGTACTTGCCGGTGAGCAGGCCGCCCGCGAGCGGGTTGTATGGAATCACGCCCAGACCCTCTTCGCCGGCCAGCGGCAGCAGTTCGCGTTCGATCTCGCGGAACAGCAGGCTGTAGCGCGGCTGAACCGACACGAACTGCGTGAGCTTGTGCAGCGCCGCGATGCCGATCGCCCGGGCGAGCCGGTACGACAGGAAGTTCGACACGCCGATGTAGCGCGCCCGGCCCGAGCGGACGATCACGTCGAGCGCTTCGAGGCTCTCGTCGAGCGGCGTCTGCGGATCGTCATGGTGCAGCTGGTAAAGGTCGACGTGGTCGGTCTTCAGCCGCTTGAGCGACGCGTCGATCGCGTCCAGCAGGTGCTTGCGCGAATTTCCCTGGTCCCACGGGTTCGGCCCGACCTTGTTGGCCGCCTTGGTGGCGACGATGAAGCGGCTGCGCGCGGTCGCGCCCTGCGACTGAAGCCAGTTGCCGATGATCTCTTCGGTGCGGCCGGTGGTCTCGACCGTGCCGCCGAGCGGGTACACGTCCGCCGTGTCGAGGAAGTTGATGCCGCCTTCGGTCGCGCGATCGAGGATGCGGAACGAGGTCGCTTCGTCGGTCTGCAAGCCGAAGGTCATGGTGCCGAGCGCGAGCTTCGACACTTTGAGGCCGGTGCGGCCGAGGCGGGTGATGGGGATGCTCATGGGTCGTCTCGCTGTCTGCGCGGTGGTGAGCGGGCCATCTTAGTCAGCGCGGCAAAAACCTGCTCGTCTCGCAAGTGCGCGATTCGGGACGTTCGCCGACAGCCTCCGGGTGCGCTCTTTCCCTACAGTGCGAGAGCTCCCGCGCCCCATGACCCTGCTGCACACCGACATTCCCGCCCGCCTCGACCGGCTGCCCTGGTCGCGCTGGCACTGGCGCGTGGTCATCGCACTCGGCGTGGCCTGGGTGCTCGACGGCCTGGAGGTCACGCTGGTCGGCTCGATCGGCGGCGTGCTGGAACGGTCCGATACGCTCGGCCTCAGCGCCACGCAGATCGGCGCTTCCGGCTCGCTCTACATCGGCGGCGCGGTGGTCGGCGCGCTGATGTTCGGACGCCTGGCCGACAAGCTCGGGCGCAAGAAGCTGTTTCTCGTCACGCTGCTGGTCTACACGGCAGCAACCTTCGCCACCGCCTTCTCGCCGAACTTCGCTTTCTTCGCGGTCTGCCGGTTTCTCACCGGGCTGGGCATCGGCGGCGAATATGCGGCCATCAACTCGGCCATCGATGAACTGGTGCCGGCGCGGGTGCGCGGCCGCGTGGCGCTCGCCATCAACGGCAGCTTCTGGCTGGGTGCCGCGCTGGGCGCCGGGCTCAGCCTGGTGCTGCTCGATCCGCGCGTGCTGGGGCCCGTGTGGGGCTGGCGCGTGGGCTTCGGGCTCGGAGCCCTGCTGGCCGTCGCGATCCTGCTGGTGCGGCGGGATGTGCCCGAGAGCCCGCGCTGGCTGATCGCGCATGGCCGGGCCGACGAAGCCGAAGCGATCATCGCGCGCATCGAGGCCGAGGTGGCCGCGCAGCATGGCCCGCTGGCGCCTGTCGGCACGCGCGTGAGCTTCGTGCGGCAGGCGGCGCCGACGCTGCGCCAGGTGGCCCATGTGCTGCTGCACCAGTACCGGCGCCGAAGCGTCGTGGCGATGGCGCTCATGGTGTCGCAGGCCTTCTTCTACAACGCGATCTTCTTCACCTACGCGCTGGTGCTGACGCGCTTCCATGGCGTGGCCGAGGGCCGCGTGGCGCTCTACATCTTCCCGTTCGCGCTCGGCAACGTGCTCGGGCCGCTGCTGCTGGGCCCGCTGTTCGACCGCGTGGGCCGGCGCCGGATGATCGGACTCACCTATGTGTTGTCGGGCGTCGGGCTCGCACTTACCGGCGCAGCCTTCATGGCCGGCTGGCTCGACGCGCTGACGCAGGCGCTGTGCTGGTCGGCGGTGTTCTTCCTGGCCTCGGCGGCGGCCAGTTCGGCCTACCTCACCGTGAGCGAAGTCTTTCCGCTGGAGATGCGCGCACTGGCGATCTCGGTGTTCTACGCGGTCGGCACCGGTGCCGGCGGTTTCGCGGCGCCGCTGTTGTTCGGCATGCTGATCGAGACCGGCAGCCGCGGCGCCGTGACGGTGGGCTATGCCATCGGCGCGGTGCTGGTGATCGTGGCAGGGCTCATCGCGTGGCGGTATGCGGTCGCTGCCGAGCGTCGCTCGCTGGAAGACATCGCACCGCCGATGGGGGCGGCGGCAGCGACGCGGCGCTCAGCCGGTTGAGTTGGCGCAAGCGGCCGCTGGCGCACGGCATGCATCGGCGCGTGCACTCGCGATCGACCAGCCGAACACGCCCAGCCCGGCAAGCGCCAGCAGCGCACCGACCCATCCCGTCGAAGTCCAGCCCAGCCCGGCGCTGATCGCCACGCCACCGAGCCATGCACCCAGCGCGTTCGCCATGTTGAACGCCGAGTGGTTGAGTGCCGCGGCCAGCGTCTGCGCATCGCCGGCGACGTCCATCAGGCGTATCTGCAGCGCCGGACCGATCGCGACCACGGTGCCGATCAGGAAGATGTTGATCGAGGCCGTCACGACGTGATGCGCGGCGAAGGTGAACGTCGCGAGCACCAGCGCCGACCATGCGAGCAGGCCGCCGATGGTGCGCATCAGCGATCTGTCGGCCAGCCGCGATCCGACCAGGTTGCCGGCCACCATGCCGGCACCGAACAGCGCCAGCACGAACGGCACGCCGGCCAGCGGCAGGCCGGCCACCTCGAGCAGCGTGGGCTTGACGTAGCTGAAGACCGCGAACATGCCGCCGAAACCGATCGCACCGATGCCGAGCGTGAACCAGACCTGCTTGCGCTTCAGCGCGCCGAGCTCGCGCCAGGGGCTGGCGCCGGC
>SEGN01000059.1 GCA_004211245.1 Variovorax sp. | reverse complement strand
GCAGTGGTCGGCGGCTCCGCGGACGTGTGCTCGGGCGCCTTCGAGCACACCATCAATCTGCAGGCCAAGAACCAGTTCTTCCAGTGCTTCGTGCTGCAGGGTCGGGCGCCGCAGATCGCGGTGGGCGTGTCGACCAAGAACATGCCGGCCTACAAGACCATTGCCGATCTCAAGGGCAAGAAGATCGGCGTGTCGGCGCCCGGCTCGTCGACCAACATGGTGGCCAACCTGGTGCTCTCGCGCGGCGGGCTCAAGGCCAGCGATGTGAGCTTCATCGGCGTGGGTGTCGCCGCCGGTGCACTGACCTCGCTTCGCGCCGGCCAGATCGACGCCATCAGCAACACCGACCCGGTGATGACCATGCTCGAGCAGAAGGGCGACGTGAAGATCATCAGCGACACGCGCACGCTGAAGGGCACGCAGGAGGTCTTCGGCGGCATGATGCCCGCGGCTTGTCTCTACGCGTCCGCCGAGTTCGTGCAGAAGAACCCCAACACATGTCAGGCGCTGGCCAATGCCATCGTGCGCGGGCTCAAGTGGCTGCAGACGGCCGGGCCTGGCGACATCATCAAGACGGTGCCCGAAACCTATCTGCTGGGGGACCGCGCGCTCTACCTCGCATCGTTCGACAAGGTGCGCGAGTCCATCGCGCTCGACGGGCTGGTGCCGGCCGAAGGCCCGAAGACCGCGCTGAACGCCATCGCCAGCTTCGACTCGACCGTCAAGGCGGACAAGATCGAGCTCGCAAAGCTGTACACCAACGAGTTTGCCAAACGCGCGAAGGACAGGTTCAAAGCCTGACCGTCGAACGCATTGCGACCCGGCTCCGGCCGGGTTTTTTCTTTGGGCCTTGTCGTCACAATCCCGCCATGTCCTCCTCATCCGACTACGCGCTCGAGCTTCTCGACATCACCTGCACTTTCCGTTCGAAGGACAACCCGGACCAGCGCTACACCGCGGTGGCCGACACCACGCTGCGCATCCACGCCGGCGAGTTCGTGTCGGTGGTCGGACCGACGGGCTGCGGCAAGTCCACGCTGCTGAATGTCGGCGCCGGCCTGCTGGCCCCATCGTCGGGCCAGATCAAGGTGTTCGGCCAGCCGCTGGCAGGCATCAACCAGCGTGCCGGCTACATGTTCCAGACCGAAGCCCTCATGCCCTGGCGCAGCACGCTGGCCAACGTGATGGTGGGCCTGCAGTACCATGGCGTTCCCGATGCCGACGCGCGTGCCCAGGCCGAAGCCTGGCTGGCACGGGTCGGCCTCTCAGGCTTCGGCGACCGCTACCCGCACCAGCTTTCCGGCGGCATGCGCAAACGGGCAGCATTGGCGCAGACGCTCGCGCTCGACCCGGACATCATCCTGATGGACGAGCCCTTCAGCGCGCTCGACGTGCAGACGCGACAGCTGATGGAAAACGAGGTGCTCGACCTGTGGGCCGCGAAGAAGAAGGCGGTGCTGTTCATCACGCACGACCTCGACGAAGCCATTGCGATGAGCGACCGCGTCGTGGTGCTGTCGGCCGGCCCGGCCACACGACCGATCGGCGAGTTCGTCATCGACCTGCCGCGTCCGCGCGACGTGGCCGAGGTGCGCATCGATGCGCGTTTCGTCGAGCTGCACACGCAGATCTGGAACGTGCTGCGCGACGAGGTGCTCAAGGGCTACGCGCAGCAACTCAAGAAGGTGGCGTGATGACCTTCAAGCCCAACGAGCGCAACGCAAGGTTCTGGCAGATCGCGCTGCTGGCGGTGATTCTGGTGGCGTGGCACGTCGCCTCGCGCAACCAGCAGTTCGCATTTTTCGTGGGCGAGCCGATTCAGGTGGCAGGGCGCATCTGGAGCTGGTTCATGCCTTTCGATGTACCGGGCAATGGGCTGTTCCCGGAAGGCATCAAGGGCAATGCCGATGTCTACCTGCACCTGGGCACCACGCTGCTCGAGACGGTGCTGGCGTTCGTCATCGGCACTGTGCTCGGGCTGGCCTGCGGGCTCTGGCTGGCACTGGCGCCGACGGCAAGCCTGATTCTCGATCCCTACATCAAGGCGGCCAATTCGATGCCGCGCGTGATCCTGGCGCCGATCTTCGGACTCTGGTTCGGGCTCGGCATCTGGAGCAAGGTGGCGCTGGCGGTCACGCTGGTGTTCTTCATCGTGTTCTTCAACGTCTACCAGGGCGTGCGCGAGGTCAGCCCGGTCATCCTGGCCAATGCGAAGATGCTCGGCGCCAACCAGCGCCAGCTCCTTCGCACCGTGTACCT
Organism: Variovorax sp.; assembly: GCA_004211245.1. GTDB lineage: Bacteria > Pseudomonadota > Gammaproteobacteria > Burkholderiales > Burkholderiaceae_C > Variovorax. The sequence continues at coordinate 10,814 of SEGN01000059.1, read as the reverse complement.
GCCGAGTGCGACGAGCTGGGTGTTCTCGAGCCTTCACACCTCGGTCGGCCTCGCCTTCGTCGGCGCCGTGGTGGGCGAGTACCTGGGCTCTGCGCGGGGCGTCGGCTACCTGATCCTGCAGGCCGAGGGCACCTTCGACGTCAACACCGTGTTCGCCGGCATCGTCGTGCTCACCGCCTTTGCCTTGGTGCTGGACAACCTGGTCGGCCTGATCGAGAAGCGCCTGATGAAGTGGCAGCCGCGCAGCGGCGAGACCGAGAAGCTGTAGCTGCCCGCGGCGCTCAGTGCCGCGACTGGCCCGGCTCGATGTTGCCGTGGATCAACCTCTTGCTGGCATCGAGATCTCCGGCCAGTTCGAGCGCCAGACGCTCGGCGTCGAGGCGGCGCGCCTCTTCGGAGGTGGTGGCGGCCTGGGCCGGATCGAGGTCGAGTGCGCGCAGCGCGGCGTCACCCAGCAGCATGGCCGATTCGAAGGTCTCGCGGACCTCGAAATCCACGCCGAGCCGGCGCATCTCCAGCGATTGCTGGCGGGTCTTGGTGCGCACAAGCAGCCGGGCCTGCGGAAACTCGTGCTTCACGAGCCCGGCGATGCGCGAGATCATGTCTCCGTCGTCGACACACACCATGATGACGCGTGCCTTGTCGGCGCCTGCGGCGCGCAGCACGTCGACGCGGCTGCCGTCGCCGTAGTAGACCTTGAACCCGTAGTCGGCCGCCATGCGGATGCTGTCCGTGCTGGATTCGATGATGGAGATCTGGCAGCCGCGGATGAACACGCCTTGCGCCGCGATCTGGCCGAAGCGGCCGAAGCCGATCACCAGAATCTGGTTGGCGAGGTCGTGGGCCGCCTCGACGCCCTCCATCGAGGCCACCCGGGGCGGCGTGAGCCGGCGCAGCGCGATCACCGCCAGCGGCGTGAGGGCCATCGACAACACCACGATCGCCGTCATGTTGGCGTTGACGGTCGGATCGATCACGCGCGCGGCCAGTGCGGCGGCGAACAGCACGAAGGCGAACTCGCCACCCTGGGCCATCAGCACGGCACGGTCGAGCGCGTCTGCATGCGAGCTTTTTGCGAGCCGCGCGACGACGTAGATGCAGAGCGCCTTCGTCACCATCAGCGCCATCACGCCCGCCGCGATCAACTGCCAGTTGCGCGCAACCACCGGCAGATCGAGCGACATGCCCACGCCGAGGAAGAACAGGCCGAGCAGCAAGCCCCGAAACGGTTCGATGTCGGCTTCGAGCTGGTGGCGGAAGGTCGACTCCGACAGCAGCACGCCGGCCAGGAAGGCGCCCATCGCCATCGACAGGCCACCCAGCTGCATCAGCAACGCGGCGCCGAGCACCACCAGCAGTGCGGCGGCAGTCATCACCTCGCGCGCCTTCGAATTGGCCAGCACGCGGAACAGCGGGTTGAGCAACCAGATGCCGGCCACGACCAGTGCCGCCAGTGCGCCCGCCGCGATGCCGATGGTGGCCCAACGCGAGGCCGCGGCGCCCTGGGCCGCCGCCTGGGTCGCGTCCACCGGCGCCATGAATGCGATCAGCGCCAGCAGCGGCACGATCAGCAGGTCTTCGAACAACAGCACCGCCACGATCTTCTGGCCGCGCGGCGCGGCAACGTCGCCGCGCTCCCCGAGCAGCTGCATGACGATCGCGGTAGAGGTGAGCACGAAACCCATCGCGCTCACGAACGACACTGCCGGCGAAAACCCGAAGGCCATTCCGACGCCCGTCAGCAGCAGCCCGCACACCACCACCTGCAGGCTGCCGAGGCCGAAGATCTCGCGACGCAGGCTCCAGAGGTGGGAGGGGCGCATTTCCAGGCCGATGACGAAAAGGAACATCACCACGCCCAGCTCGGCAGTGTGGAGGATCGTCTGCGGGTCGCTGAACAGCCCGAGGCCGAACGGGCCGATCACCAGGCCCGCGGCCAGGTAGCCGAGCACCGAGCCGAGGCCCAGCTTCTTGAACAGCGGCACCGCCACCACGGCGGCGGCCAGCAATGTGACCACCTTCACCAGATCTCCGGCGCTACCCTCGACGGCCATGGCCACCTCCCGTGTTGTTCGACCGCATCACGCGGACGGCAGCTCAACGCTTCTTCTTGGACGGCGATCCGCCGCGCGATGCCTTCACCACGGCCTTGGCAGGTGTCTTTGCGCTGCCGGTGGCCGGCCGCACGACACCACCGCCCCGCTTGGCCTTGACGACCGTGCCGGCACGGACGCCTGTGCCGACAGCCGCCGCACGGGCGGCGCGAACCGGCAGGTACACCACCACGCCGTAGCCCCGCGGGAACGCGTGGGTCGGCTTGACATCGTTCCACTCGGCGACGTTGGCGGCGCTCACGCTGTAGCGCCGCGCGATGCTGGCCACGCTGTCGTTCCGGCCGGCTTTCACCGTGGTGCGTCGTGTGACGATCTCGGGTTGAAAGCTCAGGTGCCCGGTGTCCGCGACCAGCGCCGCCACGTCCTCCTGGACCTTGGCGGAGCGCGGCACGATGAGCGTCGAGCCGGTCTTGATCAGCATCCGTGGCGGAATGTTGTTGATGGCGCGCAGGTCGGTTTCGCTCATGCCCGAGCGCTGGGCCGCGTCGGCCACCGTCATCGTGCCCGGCACCGTCCAGGCCGTCCAGCTCGCGTACTGGCCCTGCGAAAAGGCCTCGAAGTTGCGCTGGAACACGGCGGCGTTGTCCCAGGGCAGCAGAATCTGCGGCGAGCCGGCCGCCAGAAGGACCGGTTTGTGCGCGGCCGGGTTGAGCGCGCGGAAGTCCTCTATGCGCACGTCGGCCAGCTTGGCGGCCAGCGCCACGTCGAGGTCGCGCGTCAACGTCACGGTCTGGAAGTAGGGGTGGTTCGCGATCAGCGGCAGTTCGGTGTTGAAGGCCTGCGGATTCGCCACGATGTTCTTCACGGCCTGCAGCTTGGGCACGTAGAGGCGTGTCTCGGCCGGCATGGTGAGGTCGCTGTACGTGGTGGGCAGGCCCGCCTTCTGGTTCTTGGCGATGGCGCGCCCCACGCTGCCTTCGCCCCAGTTGTAGGCGGCCAGTGCGAGCTGCCAGTCGCCGAACATGTTGTAGAGCTTCTGCAGATAGTCGAGTGCGGCGCGGGTGGACTGCAGTACGTCGCGGCGGTCGTCGCGGAAGATGTTCTGCTTCAGGTCGTAGTCGGTCCCGGTGGCCGGCATGAACTGCCACATGCCGGCCGCACGGGCGCTCGAGACGGCCTGCGGATTGAACGCGCTTTCGATGTAGGGCAACAGTGCCAGCTCGGTCGGCATGTTGCGGCGCTCGAGTTCTTCGACGATGTGGAAGATGTACTTGTTCGAACGTTCGGTCATGCGCTGGATGTAGTCGGGCCGGCTCGCATACCACTGCTCGCGGTCACGCACCAGGTCGCTCTCGAGGTTGGGCATCTTGAAGCCGCGTCGAATGCGGTCCCACATGTCGGCAGGCGGCGCCAGTTGCACCACGCTCTGGGAATTGGCGCGGCCGGAGGTGATCGGGGTCAGCGGGCCGTTCGGATAGACCGGCGTGCCGCTGCTGGTGGTGTTGGTGTCGGGGAAAGCCGGCGAGGTGGCGGGGCCGGTGCCGGTCGCGCAACCCGCGAGCAGCACCATGGCTGCAAGGCAGGCGGAGAGCAGAAATTTCATCGGAAGTCGTTTTTCCATTGGCGCAGCGCGGCGAACACCTCGGCGTCGTCCGCCCGTGCCGAGAGTTCGGCGTGGGCGCGCACTGCGTGAAGGACAGAGGCTTCGCGGCTGCGAAGAAAGGGGTTGATCCGGCGTTCGGTGGCGAGCTGCGAGGGCAGGGTCGGCTGGCCGAGCGCACGCTGTGCTTCGCACTGCGTCGTATAGGGACTCAGATCGGGGTTGCCGGGTTCCACCGCCCGGGCGAAACGCAGGTTCGAAAGTGTGTATTCATGGCCGCAGCACACACGCGTGTCGCCCGGCAGTACCGCCAGTGCGTCGAGCGAAGCCAGCATCTGCGCCGGTGTGCCTTCGAACAGCCGGCCGCAACCGGCCGAGAACAGGGTGTCGCCGCAGAACAGCAACGGAGCCGAGGCTTCGTCGCCGGGCCAGAAGAACGCGATGTGCCCCGCCGTGTGGCCCGGAATGTCGATCACCTGGAAGCGCAGGCCCAGCGCTTGCGCCTCCTCGCCCTGCGCCAGCGGCGTGTAGGGCTCGGGGATGCGCTCGCGTGCCGGGCCGAATACCCGGGCGCCCGTGGCCGCATGCAGCGCGGCCACGCCGCCGGTGTGATCGGCATGGTGGTGCGTGACTAGAATCGCGGCCAGTTGCAGCTTGCCGCGTTCGAGTGCTTCGAACACCGGCCGGGCGTCGCCCGGATCCACCACGATCGCATGGTGTCCGTGCTGCAGCATCCAGATGTAGTTGTCGGCAAAAGCGGGCAGCGGAACGAGGGTCATGAGCGGTCAAATTATAGGTTTGCAGGATTGGTTCCAGACCCCGCCCGGCCGCTACCTGCTGGCGTGGGAGCAGTCGCAGTTCGACCAGGCCGTGGCCGACATCTTCGGCTATCACGCGCTGCAGCTCGGATCTTCCGAAATCGACGGGCTGCGAACCAATCGCATGCCGCACCGCTGGCTGGCATTGCAGAACCTCGCGGCCGCATCCCGCACGGCGCCGCGGGTCGCGCTGCTGACCGACTTCGATGCATTGCCGTTTTCGGCCAACAGCCTGGATCTGGTGTTGCTGCCTCATGCGCTGGAACTCAGCGACGACCCGCACGCCACCTTGCGCGAGGTGGAGCGCGTGCTGGTGCCCGAAGGCCGCGTGGTCATCTGCGGCTTCAATCCGCACAGCCTCTGGGGGCTGCGTCAACGCCGGGCACGGGTGTGGCACAGCCTCGGCTTCGGCGAGCTGTTTCTGCCCGACGCGGGCGAGTTCATCGCCTACCGCCGCATGCGCGACTGGTTGCGGCTCCTGAGCTTCGAGGTCGAATCGGGCCGTTTCGGTGCCTATCGGCCGGCGGTGCGCAGCGAGGCCTGGCTCGAGCGCTGGCGCTGGCTCGACACGGCGGGCGAGCGCTGGTGGCCGATCTTCGGCGCGGTGTATTTTCTGGTCGCCGTCAAGCGGGTGCGTGGCCTGCGGCTGTTGAGCACCGACTGGCGCCGTGCCGCGCCCCTGGCGAGCGCGCCGATGCCGGTCGCCGGCAAGATACACGGGCGAATGGCCACGCCCGACAGCGAAACCTGAGCATGGCCACGCCGTGCCACCGGTGTCTGCGCCCGCGCGGTTCTGGGGCTGCGACCCGGAGACGTGGTGGCGCTGACTGTGTGCCGACTGGTTGCCAAAAAGAGTGTCGACGTGCTGCTCGACGCGGTTGCCGCCTTGCAGCATCGCGTTCCGACCCTGCGATTTCTGGTGGTCGGCGACGGGCCCAGGCGCCGGGCTTGCGAAGCCCGATGGGCCAGCGACATGTTCGTGCTCGCCAGCCGCGAGTCATGCCATGGTCTGTCATCATGCGCCGCCATGAAGCGGCGATTGCGGATGCGATCGCCGCGCCAAATACACAGGAAAGCAATGCATTGAACGAAGTCGTGATCTACACCGATGGCGCCTGCAAGGGCAACCCCGGCCCGGGCGGCTGGGGCGCCTGGCTCAAGTCGGGCGCCACCGAAAAGGAACTGTTCGGCGGCGAACTCAATACCACCAACAACCGGATGGAGCTGACCGCGGTGATCGAAGGGCTCGCGGCGCTCAAGCGACCGTGCAAGGTCATCCTCTATCTCGACAGCCAATACGTGCGCCAGGGCATCACCGAGTGGGTGAAAGGCTGGAAGGCCAAGGGCTGGATGACGGCTGCCAAACAGCCGGTGAAGAACGTCGAGCTCTGGAAGCGACTCGATCAGCTGGTGCAGGACGGTGGACATGCGATCGAGTGGCGCTGGGTCCGGGGCCATTCGGGCGACCCGGGCAACGAGCGTGCCGACATGTTGGCCAACAAGGGCGTGGAGCGCGCGCTCGGACGGCTCTAGACGCGCGGCAGCTCTTCCAGCCCTTCGCCCATGCGCGCACGGAACAGCAGCTCGTCGGTGGCGCGCAGGCGCCGGCTCAGCTCGCGTCCGATGTTCATCTGGATCACCGCGAACTCGGTGGGGTCGCGTTCGAACAGGCGGTAGAGGTTGGCGGGCGTGAGCACGATCGCGCGGCAAGGCTCGTCGGCGCGCACCGACGCGCTGCGCGGAAAAAGGTCGAGCAGCGCCATCTCCCCGAAGCAATCGCCCGGGCCGAGCCGGCGCAGCAGGAGGTCGTGGGCCTGCCAGCTCTTGCAGACGGTGACGCGGCCCGTTTCGAGCACGAACATCGCCTCGGCCGGATCGCCTTCGCGGAAGAAAAATTCGCCCGCCGCGCGTTCGACGAGCGGTGCGGGTTCGAGCAAAAACTCCAGCGTCTCGGCGCCGATCGCGCCGAAGATCGGCATCTGCTGCAGCAGTTCGACACGGGCCGCGAGCATGATCCGGTGCCTTACATGACGCCGTCGAACATCATCACGTCGACTTCGTCGCCCGGCGCGACGCTGTCCTGGTCGTGGTGCAGCACCACGAGGCCATTGCCTTCGACCATCGAGCTCAGCACCCCCGAGCCCTGGTTGCCGGCGATGCGCACCTCGGGCAGCGCGCCGGGCACCTGCGTCACGCGGCCACGCTGGTACTCGGTGCGGCCGGGCTTCTTGCGGATGGCGGCCACGCTGCGTGCGCGCAGCATGGGGGGCGGGGCCGCATGGCAGCCCATGAGCTGGAGCAGCGCGGGGCGTACGAAGGCGAGGAAGGTGACCATCACCGCGACCGGGTTGCCAGGCAGGCCGAACAGGACCGCCGGGCCCGCCTGCGCATCGCGCGGAATCAGCCCTACCGCCATCGGGCGCCCGGGCCGCATCGCAACGCGCCAGAACGCCATGTCGCCGAGCTGCTGCATCACGGCACGGGTGTGGTCGGCCTCGCCGACGCTGACACCGCCGCTGGTGATGATGGCGTCGGCCCGGTCCGCGGCGTCGCGCAGCGCAGCGGCCAGCGCGGCGGGGTCGTCGCGCACCATGCCCAGGTCGACCACCTCGCAGCCGAGACGGCTGAGCAGGCCGAACACGGTGTAGCGGTTGCTGTCGTAGACCGCGCCTTCGCGCGGCGCATCGCCCAGGCTCAGGATCTCGTCGCCCGTCGAGAAGTAGGCCACGCGCAAGCGGCGCGACACCGGCGCCTGCGCCAGGCCGAGGCTTGCGAGCAGGCCGAGCGCGGCAGGCGTGAGCCGTTCGCCGCGCCGCAAGGCGGGCCGGCCCTGCATCAGGTCTTCCCCGGCGAAGCGTCGGTTGTCGCCGCGGCGCAATGCGGCGGCGGGGAAACGCACGGCGTCGCCGTCGACCGTACAGAACTCCTGCGGCACCACGGTGTCGCAGCCGGCCGGCATGACGGCACCGGTCATGATCTTCAGCGCCTCGCCCCCGGTGAGCGTGCCGCGCCACGCGGCACCGGCGAAAGCGGTACCGGCGATGCGCAAGCGGATCTCGGCGGCGGCGGCTTCGAGCTGCGCACCGTCGAAGGCAAACCCGTCCATCGCGGAGTTGTCGTGCGGAGGCACGTTGAAAGGCGAGATCACGTCCTCCGACAGAACACGGCCGAGTGCGTCGAACAGCGCAACGCTTTCGCGCTCGCGCACCACGGCCGGTGCGACCAGGTGCGACAGAAAAGCCTGGACTCCATCGACGCTCAGCGCCTTCGGGTCATAGCCGGCCAGGGCCGCGGCGATCTCGGCGATGCGGCTCATCGGGCACGGGCGCCTTCGAGCGATTGGAGTTCGGCCAGCGTGTTCGCGTTGAAGAACGCGTCGGGTGCATCGCCTTCACGATCGAACGGCACGAGCACGGTGCGGTGCTGCGCGGTCCAGGCGTCGATCTTGCGGCCGCCGCCCTGGGTGAAGCGGGTCAGGCTCTCCAGCAGCGTGGTCGGCAGCAGGCAGAACACGGGCTGGGCGCGCAGGACGGCAGGGCCGCCATCGTCCTGGGGTTCGGGCGCGCTCACCATGGCGATCTCGGCATCGGCCTCGACCAGCGCGGCGGCCATGCGCTCGGCCAGGTCGAGCGGGAACAGGGGCGTGTCGCAAGGCACGGTCAGCAGCCAGGGCGTTTCGCAGCGCTCCAGCCCGGTGAGGAAGCCCGCCAACGGGCCCGCATAGTCGGCAAGCCCGTCGGGCCAGACCGGCACGCCGAAGGACTCGTAGGCCGACAGGTTGCGGTTGGCGTTGACCATCAGCTCGCCCACCTGCAGGCCGAGCCGCAGCACGGCATGCATGGCGAGCGGCGTGCCGTTGAAGTTCTGCAGGCCTTTGTCGATGCCGCCCATGCGCGAGCCGCGGCCGCCGGCCAGCACGAGGCCGGTGATCTCCGATGGCGCAATCGAATCGGTCATGTGGTCAGCCGCCGATGTAGCTCATCTCGACGCGGCGAGGAGCGTTCGCCTCGGCCGGCGCGTCCGGCCCACGCAGCGCGCGCAGTTCGGAGTAGCGATCGGCGCGGCCCTGCCAGATGTGGCCGATGGCGGAGAGCAACTGCTCGTCGTCGGCACCGGTCTCGCGCAGCAGCGGTCGCAGGTCGTGGCCGCGGCTTGCGAAGAGGCAGGTGTAGAGCTGGCCCTCGGTCGACAGGCGCGCGCGGCTGCAATCGTGGCAGAAAGCCTGCGTGACGCTGCTGATGACGCCGATCTCGCCGGCGCCGTCCGCATAGGCCCAGCGCTGCGCGGTTTCGCCCGGTGCGCTGGCTTCGAGCGGCCGCAGCGGAAACTCGGCGGCGATGCGCGCGACGACCTCGGCCGACGGCATGACTTCGTCCATGCGCCAGCCGTTGGTCGCACCCACGTCCATGTACTCGATGAAGCGCAGCACCACCCCGGTGCCGCGGAAGTGGCGCACCATCGGCAGGATCTCCTGCTCGTTGGTGCCGCGCTTGACCACCATGTTGACCTTGATCGGCCCGAGACCCGCCGCCAGCGCCGCATCGATGCCCATCAGCACGTCGGCGACCGGAAAGTCGACGTCGTTCATCCGGCGGAACACCGTGTCGTCGAGGCCGTCCAGGCTCACCGTGACGCGCTGCAGGCCGGCGTCTTTCAGTGCCTGCGCCTTGCGTGAAAGCAGCGAACCGTTGGTGGTGAGCGTGAGGTCGAGCGGCTGGCCGTCCACCGTGCGCAGCGCGGCGAGTTGCGCGATCAGCACCTCGACGTTCTTGCGCAGCAGTGGCTCGCCGCCGGTCAGCCGCAGCTTGCGCACGCCGTGCGCTGCGAACAGGCGTGCGAGCCGCGTGACCTCCTCGAAGCTCAGCAGCGCCGCGTGCGGCAGGTACTTGTAGTCCTTGTCGAAGACTTCCTTCGGCATGCAGTAGCTGCAGCGGAAGTTGCAGCGGTCGGTGACGCTGATGCGCAGGTCGGTCAGCGGCCGGCCGAGCTGGTCGGCCAAACGCCCGGTCGCCGGTACCCGTACCAAAGACGCGGCCGGTGCGCGGCGGGCACGGCCGATGTCCGAGACGGGGATGACCTGGCTGCTGTTCATGGGAAAGGCCAATTTAACGCATCGCCCCATTCCGGGAGGCTTGTCGGGCTACTTGTGCAACGCCGCGTAGACCATGTTGCGCGTCAGGCTGCGGTAGTGCACCCGGTATTTGGGTGACTGCAGCATCAGCACCACGAACATCTCGTTCTTCGGGTCGACCCACATGTAGGTGCCGCCCGCACCGCCCCAGTTGTATTCGCCGGCGCCGGACGGGTAGGGCGCCTCGCCCTCGTTGCGCCGCACCGCGAAGCCCAGGCCGAAACCGTAGCCGGCACCGGGCAGGTAGAGCGGCCCGGGCAAGATGCCCGCGCCGGCATTCGAATGGTCGGAAGTCATCAGCGCCAGCGTGCGCGGGCCGAGGTAGCGCTTGCCGTCCAGGCTGCCGCCGTTGAGCAGCATCTGCAGGAAGCGCGCGTAGTCGCTCGCGGTCGACACCAAGCCGCCGCCGCCGGACTCCAGCCGGCGCGTCACCCGCGGGTCGTTGATGTCGGCACCCACGCCGAAGCTGCGGTCGGTCGGCAGGGGCTCCGCGATGCGCGTCTGGCGCGGTGGGTCGCTCACGTAGAAGCTGGTGTCCTTCATGCCGAGCGGGTCGAGCAGCCGCACCTTCATGAAGCTGTAGAGCGACTGGCCCGACACCACCTCGACCACGCGGCCGAGGATGTCGGTCGAGTGGCTGTAGTCCCAGGTCGTGCCGGGCTGGTAGGCCAGTGGCAGCTTGGCCAGGCGCTGGGAAAACTCGGCATTGTCCGGGTCGCCTGCGCCCAGGCCGGCAGCGTTGTAGGCCTGCTTGACCAGGCCCGGCCCGAAGAAGCCGTAGGTGAGGCCGGAGGTGTGGCGCATCAGGTCCTGTACGGTGATGGGACGGCGCGCGGCCACCGTCTCCAGCACGGGCTTGCCATCGGCGCCCGGCTTCTCGACGCCGACGGTCATGGTCGCGTATTCGGGCAGCCAGGTCGCGACCGGGTCGTCCAGCTTGAGTCGGCCGTCCTCGACCAGCATCATGGCGGCCACGGTGGTGATCGGCTTCGTCATCGAGTAGATGCGGAACACGCCGTCCTTCGGCATCGGCGTGCCGGCGGCGGCGTCGAGCTTGCCGACGGCGTCGAACCAGGCCACCTTGCCCTGGCGCGCGACCAGCAGCACCGCACCCGGAATCTTGTTGGCGGCGACGTCGGCCTTGAGCACGTCGCTCAGCATCTGAAGGCGCTCACCCGACAGGCCCACCCGCTCGGGGCTGGTGGTGGGCA
>SEGN01000375.1 GCA_004211245.1 Variovorax sp. | reverse complement strand
TGCGGCGCCCATGGGCCGTGCACGCGGTAGCCGTAGACCAGTCCGGGCCGTCCGCTCGGCAGGCGGCCATGCCAGACGCCATCGGTGCAGGCGGGCAGCGGCATGCGCTGCTGTTCGCTCTGGCCGGTGCTGTCGAACAGGCACAGCTCGACCGCCGTGGCGTGCGGTGCGACCAGAGCGAAATTGATGCCGTCGGGGCCGGGGGTGGCGCCCAGGGGGCTGGGCCAGCCGATGAGGAGGGTCATGTCTTGGTACGCAAGTTCGTGGTCTTCCCGGAGAACGCCCGGTGTGCGGTGCGCGCGGGCCGACCCTGCTGCGCCGGTATGCGCCGGGACGGGCGTGGATCCCGCCGAGCAGCGCAGCGTTTCGCGGATCAGGGCTCGCGATTGTCTGAGCCGAAGGCGAGTTCGAGCGAGACCCCGCGAAACGTGAGCAGCGCAGGGAAGCCCGAAGGGCCGGGATCGTCGACCGTCCCGGCGCATACCGCCCACCGGCGCACCCTGTTCAACCCGCAAGTAATTCAACCCAACACCCACATCACCGTCCCGAGTGGTGGCACGCTGATGACAAGCGATTGCGCCTGGCCGTGATGGCCATGTCCCTCGCTGGCAACAACCCCGTTGCCGACACCGCTCCCGCCGTACACCTCGCTGTCGGTGTTGATGATCTCCCGGTACACGCCGTGCGCCGGCACGCCGAGCCGGTAGCCGTGCCGCGCCACCGGCGTGAAGTTGCACACCGCGACCACGAACGTGCCGTCGCGCGCGCGGCGCACGAAGGCGAACACGGACTGGTCGACGTCGTCGTGCACGAGCCACTCGAAGCCGCCGCCTTCGTGGTCCAACTCGTGCAGCGCCGGGAAATGCCGGTACACGTTGTTGAGGTCGCGCACGAGCCGTTGCACGCCCCGGTGCGGCCCGTCCTGTGCGAGCAGGTGCCAGTCGAGGCTGCGGTCGGCATTCCATTCGGCGACCTGCGCGAACTCGCAGCCCATGAACAGCAGCTTCTTTCCCGGGTACGCCCAGAGGTAGCCATAGAGGTTGCGCAGGCCGGCGAACTTCTGCCACTGGTCGCCCGGCATGCGGCCGATCATCGAGCCCTTGCCGTGCACCACCTCGTCGTGCGAGAACGGCAGCACGAAGTTCTCGCTGAAGGCGTACATCAGGCCGAAAGTGACTTTCTGATGGTGGTGCTTGCGGTGCACCGGGTCGATGCCGGCGTACTGCAGCGTGTCGTTCATCCAGCCCATGTTCCATTTGCAGTGGAAGCCCAGGCCACCGTCCTCGGGCGGACGCGTCACGCCGGGGAAGCTGGTCGATTCCTCGGCGATCGTCACCGCGCCGGGGCGCTCGACGCCGACGACGTGGTTCATGCGGCGCAGGAAGTCGATCGCTTCCAGGTTCTCGCGGCCGCCGTGCACGTTGGGTACCCACTGGCCGGGCTCGCGGCTGTAGTCCCGATAGAGCATCGAGGCGACCGCGTCGACGCGCAGCCCGTCGATGCCGTAGCGTTCGAGCCAGTACAGCGCATTGCCGACCAGGTAGTTGCGCACCTCGTTGCGCGCGTAGTTGAAGATCAGCGTCTGCCAGTCGTTGTGGAAGCCCTCGCGCGGGTCGGCGTATTCGTAGAGCGCGGTGCCGTCGAAACGGCCGAGGCCGTGCGCATCGGTCGGGAAGTGCGCCGGCACCCAGTCGAGGATCACCCCGAGCCCGGCCGCATGCGCCGTCTCGATGAAATGGCGGAAGTCGCCCGGCGTGCCGAAGCGCGAGGTGGGCGCGTACAGGCCGACGGGCTGGTAGCCCCAGGAGCCGTCGAACGGGTGTTCGCTCACCGGCAGCAGCTCGATGTGGGTGAAGCCCATGTCGCGCGCATAGGGCACCAGCGTGTCGGCCAGCTCGCGGTAGTCGAGCCAGTCGTGGCCGTGGTTCTTGCGGCGCCAGGAACCGAGGTGCACTTCGTAGATGCTGATGGGGGCGTGCCGACCGTTGGCCGCGGCCCGGCCGGGCGGCATCGACACCGGGGCCGGCAGTGGCTGCACCACGCTCGCGGTGGCAGGCCGCAGCGCCGCGGAGAAGCCGAATGGATCGGACTTGCGCAGCACCTCGCCATTCGCCGACAGGATCTCGAACTGGTACAGGTCGCCGGGCGTCAGGTGCGGCGCGAAGATCTCCCAGACACCGCACTCGCGCCGCAGCCGCATCATGTGGCGCCGGCCGTCCCAGTTGTTGAAGTCGCCGACCACCGAAACGCGGCGCGCGTTCGGCGCCCAGACTGCGAAAGCCACGCCCTTGACGCCGTCGATCTCGCGCAGGTGCGCGCCGAGCTGTTCGAAGGGGCGCAGGTGGGTGCCTTCGGCCAGCAGCCAGACGTCCATCTCGCCCAGCACCGGCGGGAAGCGGTACGGGTCTTCAATCTCGGAGGTGTGCTGCGCCCAGTCGACCCGGAGTCGGTAACCGAGCCGGGCCGGCCGGGCCGGCACCAGGCCCGCGAAAAAATCCGTGCCCGGCACGCGGTCGAGCATGGCCAGGGGCCAGCCGGAGCCGGCATGCATCACGGCCACGCCCTGCGCGCCGGGCAGCAGCACGCGCACTTCGAGTCCTGCCGGCGTCTCGTGCGGGCCGAGCACGGCGAACGGATCGCCGTGCTCGGCCTGAACCAACGCGTGGATTTCGGAGGCGGGCAGCGAGGACATGGGCAGGATCGGCAGAAAACGTCCGCAATCGGAGGAGAAGTCTTCCCATGATGGCACGCGAAAACCGGGCCACCGGCGATGGCGGGCGTCCAGCCGCGATAATCCGCCTTCTCCGGCCACCCGGTGCCGGGCCCTGCGAACGCCATGAACCCCAGCTACACCCCCAGCGACGTCGAGTCGGCCGCACAGGCCGAATGGCGTGCCGCCGACGCCTACCGCGTCACCGAAGACGCCAGCAAGAAGAAGTACTACGCCTGCTCGATGCTGCCTTACCCGAGCGGGCGGCTGCACATGGGCCATGTGCGCAACTACACCATCAACGACATGCTCACGCGCTACCTGCGCATGAGCGGCTACAACGTGCTGATGCCGATGGGTTGGGACGCCTTCGGCCTGCCGGCCGAGAACGCGGCGCTCAAGAACGGCGTGCCGCCGGCGAAATGGACCTACGAGAACATCGCCTCCATGAAGGAGCAGTTGCAGGCCATGGGCCTGGCGATCGACTGGAGCCGCGAGATCGCGACCTGCGACCCGGCCTACTACAAGTGGAACCAGTGGCTGTTCCTGAAGATGCTCGAAAA
>SEGN01000058.1 GCA_004211245.1 Variovorax sp. | reverse complement strand
GGTTTCGAGACGGTTCGCAGCCGTTTGCGCTATGGCCTGCAGAAGCTGCGGGTCTGCATGGAGCGCTACCTGGCAGCGCTGGAGCCGCGGGCATGAGCGAGGACGACCGCCCCGACCCGCTGCTGCGGCGCGCGCTCGAGCACGCGCCCGATCACAGCGCCGTGCCGGATTTCCGCGTCGCCAAGCGCATCCGCAACATGGCGCACGACGCGGTTGCGCCGGAAGCCGCGCAGGATCTGCTGCCCATGCTGCCGGAAGGCCAGCCGTGGTGGCGTCGCCTGCTGTTCGGCAGCGGCGCGGGCCGCAGCAACATGCCGTGGAACGCTGCCTTTGCGACCGTGATCGTCGGCGTACTGGTGACCGTGCTGTGGCAGCGCGAACCCGTGCCGGGTCCGCAGCTCGACCGCCAGGCTCCGGCGACGGAGAGAGCGCCAGCCGCCGCGCCCGCTGCGCCGGCACCCGCGCCCGAGCGGCGGGCTGAAACGTCGACCGCCCGGCCGGACGAGGAGCCCCGCATCGCCTTGCCCCCCACCGTTCCCGAGGCGCCCGCGTTGCCGGGGCCGCCCACGCCGCCGTTGGTGCCGAGCCTGCCGTTCCAGCTGGAACTGCCACCAGCCCCGCGGGCACCTGCCGCGCCACCCGCCGCCGCAAAGAAAGGCGAGCAGGCCGAACGCCTCGCCGACGAGGCCGCGAACAGGCGCGTGTCGCAGGCGCGCCCGTCGGCCGAACAGCCTGTGCCGGCCGCTCCCGCAGCAGCGCCGCAGATCTCGGAAGCGGCGCCTGCCGCGGCAGCCGGGGCGCCGGGCAAGTCCGTGGCCGATGTGCCGCCGCAACCCACCTTCGTGGCGCTCAGCCAGTGGACGCGCATGACGATCACCGCGCCCGGCGGCGAAAGCCGCAGCTTGTCGCGAGCGGAGGCCCGCGAGATCGGAGCCTTGCTGGGTTCGGCTGCGATCACGGCCGTGAGCCCGCAGCCGCTGCGACGCAAGGTGGACTGGCGCGTCACGCTCGAACGCGACGGCCGGCCGTTGGCGCGCTTCGAAATGGCCCGTGGCGAAGTGCGCTGGCGCGAGGACGGCTTGCCGGCCGCGACCGGTTTGCCGCCTGAAGGTGCGCTCGACGGGCTGCGCGACGCGTTGCGCGAGGCCGTGGCACAGCAACCCCAGCCTCTGCCGCCGGAGGTGCCGCGCTGAGGCGGCTCACTGGTGTGTGAAGGTCGCCTTGCGTTTGTTGACGAAGGCGTCCATCCCTTCCTTCTGGTCGGCGGTGGCGAACAGCGCGTGGAACAGGCGGCGCTCGAACATCACGCCGTCGGAGAGGCCGCTCTCGAAAGCGCGGTTGACCGATTCCTTGGCCGCCATCACCGCGATCTGGGAGAAGTCTGCGATGGCGAGCGCCGCGCCGAGCGCCTCGTCGGCCAGCTTGTCGAAGGGCACCACGCGGCTCACGAGACCCGCGCGCTCGGCTTCGGTCGCATCCATCATGCGGCCGGTGAGCGCCATGTCCATCGCCTTGCTCTTGCCGACTGCGCGCGGCAGGCGCTGCGTCCCACCGGCGCCCGGGATCACGCCGAGCTTGATCTCGGGCTGGCCGAACTTCGCGTTGTCGGCCGCGATGATGAAGTCGCACATCATGGCCAGCTCGCAGCCGCCGCCGAGCGCGAAACCGCTGACCGCGGCGATGACGGGCTTGCGGATGCTGCGGATGATTTCCCAGTTGCGCGTGATGTAGTCGCCCTTGTAGGCGTCGGCGAAGCTGTATTTGGCCATGGCGCCGATGTCGGCACCCGCGGCAAAGGCGCGCTCGCTGCCGGTGAGGATCATGCAGCCGATGGCCTCGTCGGCATCGAAGGCCTGGAGCGCCGCGCCCAGTTCGGTCATCAGCGCGTCGTTGAGCGCGTTCAGTGCCTTCGGGCGGTTCAGGGTGATGACGCCGACCTTGCCGGCCTCGGTGCGGACTTCGATGTTTTCGTAGCTCATGCGTGTCTCCAGGGAGAAAGGTGAAATTCGGGACGGGAGTGTGCGGCAGACTATAGCGAGCCCAACCCGGTGCACACTGCACCACCCACCGGATCACCCCATGCACATCGCCCCCGCCGTCCTTCTCCTGTTGCATCTGCTCGCCGCCGCCTGGTGGGTCGCGGGCATGGCGGTCATGCATCTGGCCGTGCGTCCGGCCGCGGTCGCCACGTTGCCACCGCCATTGCGGCTTCCGTTCATGACCGCGGCGCTGGGCCGCTTCTTCGCTGGCGTGAGCCTCGCGGTCGTGCTGCTGCTGGCCAGCGGTTTCGCGATGATCGTGCAGGCCGGTGGCATGCGGCAGGTGCACTGGAGCGTGCACGCGATGCTGACGCTCGGGCTGGTGATGGTGCTGGTCTATGGGCACATCCGCTTCGGCGTGTATCCGAAGCTGCAGCGGGCGGTGGCCGCGGCCGACTGGCCGGCCGCCGGGGGGCGGCTTCACCTGATCCGGCTGCTGGTCACGGGCAACCTCGTGCTGGGCGTGGCCGTGTTCGCGCTGGCCGTGGTGGGCCGAGCGTTCTGATCACACCGGCGCCAGCCAGCGGGCCAGCAGCGCCGGGTCTTTCGCGAACAGCCGCCAGGTCGTCAGGCCTTCGGGCATTGTGAGTTGCAGTCGCAGCAGGCGCCGGTCGCGCGCGACGAGCGCCGTCATCTTCCTGTGCGGTCCGAGGTAGAGCGCCAGGTCGTCCAGCTTCGCGATGCGCCAGGCTTGCGGCGGCTGGCCGCGACGGGCTGGCGGCAACTCGATGCCGATCCATTCGTCGTTCGCGGCCAGGCCGGCCTGTTCGGCAGCGCCGCCGCGCAGCACCACTTTGACCTGCACGCTGCCGTTGGCTTCGGCCACGCGCAGCCCGAGCTCCTGCGCGCGTTGTGCCGGGTCGTCGAGCGTCGCGACGCCGTGGGCGCGCAGCAGGTCCGACAGCGGCAGCTCGTCGGTGGAGTGCACCCAGCTGGCAATCTCCTGCGCGTACGATCGCCCGCCCACGGTCTGGAGCGCCTGCGCGACGTCCGCCTCGGCAATCGGGCCGCCTTCGCTGCGTTGCCACAGCAGGCGCATGACGTCGTCGAGCGAACCCTTGCCCTCCTGGCGCAGCGTGAGGTCGAAGCACATCGCCACCAAGGCCCCCTTGGTGTAGTAGCTGATCGTGCTGTTGGGCGTCTGCTCGTCCTGCCGGTAGTACTTGACCCATGCGTCGAAGCTGGCGTCGGCGACAGACTGCACCAGGCGTCCGGGCGCCTGCAGCACGCCGTTGATGGTCTTGTTGATCAGGCGCAGGTAGCCCGCGTCGTCGAGCCGGCCGGCGCGGCGCAGCAGCAGGTCGTCGTAGTAGCTGGTGAAGCCTTCGAACAGCCAGAGCAGTCGCGTGTAGTTCTCATGGCCGTAGTCGTAGCGCGCGAACTCGATCGGCCGCAGGCGCTTGACGTTCCAGGTATGGAAGTACTCGTGGCTGATCAACCCCAGCAACGTGGTGTAGCCCTCGGGCTGCTTGCGCGCGCCGAGCTGCGGCAGGTCGCGCCGCGTGCAGATCAGCGCGGTCGAATGCCGATGCTCGAGCCCGCCGTAGCCGTCGTCCACCGCGTTGAGCATGAACACGTAGCGGTCGTGCGGCGGCTTCGGCCCGCCCTTCCTGCCGACCTTGTCACCGTGCCAGAAGCGCATCTCGGCTTCGCAAATGGCGCGGGTGTCCTCGATCAGCTTCTTGCCGTCGAAGGATGCGGTGGCGCCTGCGACCACGAAGCGGTGCGGCACGCCGCAGACGTCGAACTCCGCGCTCCAGAACGCGCCCATCTCCACGGGCGAGTCGGCCAGTTCGTCGTAGTCGGCGGCACGGTAGCGGCCGAAGCCCTGGGCGTCGACTTGCAATGCGTGAAGCGCTGTCGCGCACGACCAGGTTGCGTGCCCCGCCAACGGATCGGGGGCGACGACTTCGAGCGCATGCGGTCGATCGGTCTGCCCCTCGACGCGCAGGCACAGGCTGGTGCCGTTGAAGAAGCCGCGGTCCGCGTCGAGCCACGCGGTGCGCACCGAATGGTCATAGGCGCACACCTGGTAGCGCAGCACAAGCGGTTTGCCGGCCACGCAGTCGATCCGCCAGCTGTGCTTGTCGAGCTGCTCCGGCAGAGCGGCACGTCGCCCCTGCGTGGCGCTCAGGCCCTGCAGGTTCTTCGCGAACTCCCGCACCAGGTAGCTGCCCGGAATCCAGACCGGCAACGACACGCGCTGCTGCGCGGCGGGTTTGTCGATGGTGAGGGTGACGGTGAACAGGTGCGCATGCCGGTCGGCGCACTCGACACGGTAGTGCAGCGCCGCCGCTTCCGGACGACGGCGGGCAGCCGGGGGCGCCATCAGTTGGCCGCGGTGAGCTGCTTCTCGACCTGGGCCGCCGGAATGGCGCCCGGCGTGCGGGTGCCGTCGGCAAAGATCAGCGTCGGCGTGCCGGTGATGTTGTAGCGTCGGCCGAAGGCGATGTTGCGGTCGAGCGCCGCAGCGTCGCAACTGGCGGCGGCGGTTTCGGGCTTCACCTCGGCGGTCATCCACTCGTTCCAGCTCTTGGCCTTGTCCTTGCTGCACCAGATGTTGCGCGACTTGACGTTCGAATCGGGCCCGAGCACCGGATAGAGGAACAGGTAGACCGTGACGTTGTCGACATTCTTCATGTCGCGCTCGAAGTGCTTGCAGTAGCCGCAATTCGGATCCTCGAACACTGCCAGCTTGCGCTTGCCGTTGCCGCGCACGATCTTGAACGCGTCGGCCAGCGGCAGCTTGTCGAACGCCACTTCGCTGAGTTTTTCGACGCGTGCCTCGGTCAGGTTCCGGCGAGCCTTCACATCGATCAGGCTGCCCTGCAGAAGATAGTTGCCGTCGGCGTCGGTGTAGAAGATCTCGAAGCCGTTGATGCGCACCTCGAACAGGCCCGGCATCGGCGACTTGGTGATTTCGTCGATCTTGGCGAACTGTGGAATCCGGGCCGCGAGATTCTTGCGGATCTCGGCTTCGCCGGCATGGGCGAAGGTCGCGACGAGCGCGCTGCCGAAGGCCAGTGCGGCGAGGAGGGTGCGGGCGAGCTTCATGATGGGAAGGTTGGTAGCGGAATCAGCGCAGGCCCATGGCCTGCCGCGCGATCCAGTTTTTCAGAATGTGGGTGTGGTTGAAGCCGCGCATGCCCCAGTTGCGAAGGGCGGGCAACGGGTCGGCGTCGTGCGCGAAGAGCTGCTGCAGGCCGTCGGTCGCGAGACTCATCGACAGCACCTCGGCGCGCCTTGCACGCTCGTAGCGGCGCAGCAGGCGGGCGTCGCCGACGCTGCGCCAGTAGTCGCGGTCCTTGAGCACGCCCGCCAACGCGGCCGCATCGGCCAGGCCGAGGTTCAGCCCCTGTCCGGCCAGCGGATGCACTGTGTGCGCGGCATCGCCGGCCAGTGCCCAGGCGCGCCCGTCGGGCATGCGACCCGTCCAGCGGTCGGCCATGGCGCGCTGCAAGGGCCAGGCGGCGCGTTCGCTGGTGAGCGTGAGCGTGCCCAGCGTGTCGTGGCTGGCGTCGCGCAGCGCGGCGGTGAATTCGGTGGCGTCCTGCTTCAGCAGATCGGGCGCTCGGAGCTGATCGACCGACCACACCAGTGCGAGTGCCCGTCCATCGACGCCGCCCATCGGCAACAACGCAAGGATCTCGCCGCGGGCATTGAACCACTGACGAGCAATGCCGCCGTGTGGAAGTTCGGCCTCGAGCCGCGCTGCGATCGCGTGTTGCGGGTAACGCGTGACCTCGTAGCGCACGCCCAGCGTCTCGCGCGTGAGGCTGGCCTTGCCTTCGCACACCACGGTCAGCGCGGCAGGGACGGGCGCGTCGCGCACCTCGATCAAAGGCTGGAAGCGAACGGCGTCGGCCAGTTGCCGCTCCAGCGCCGGCACATCGACGATCCAGGCCAGCGCGTCGGCTTGCTGGCGCTGCGCATCGAACTGCACTTCTCCGCCTTCGTCGCCGTGCACCTGCATCTCGCGCACGGCGGTGGCGTGCGCGGCATCGGGCCAGGCCCGCAAGGACTCGAGCAGCGTGCGCGAGGCCGTGTTGAGCGCATAGGCCCGCACGTCCTCGCGTCCCGCCTCGGCGGTGGGCGCCACCAGCGCCACGCGCACGCGTTCTCGCGCGAGCAGCAGTGCCAGCGCGCGGCCGACGATGCCGGCGCCGCGAATGCAAACCTCGGGGGGAAGGGCCATCGGCGGATTGTAGGAGTTGGCGCCCTGCAAGCCCGGCTGCGGGACAATCCCCCGATTCGCTCCAAGGATCCGCTACGTGACTTCTGCCACCTTCGACCTCCAGGCCACCATCGCCCGCCTTTTCATCTACCCGGTCAAGTCCTGTGCCGGTGTGGCGTTGCCCGAAGTGCTGCTCACCGAGACCGGCCTCGAGTTCGACCGGGCCTGGATGGTGGTCGACGCCGCTGGCGAGTGCGTCACGCAACGCGAATTGCCGCGCATGGCGCTGATCCAGCCGCAGATGAAGCACATGGAGATGGTGTTGCGCGCGCCCGGCATGCTGGCCTTGCACATCGCGTTCGACCGGGTCGAGAAGCCGGTGCGCGCCAGGGTCTGGAAGGACGAGGTCGCAGCCTACGACATGGGTGACATCGCGGCCCAGTGGTTCAGCGACTTCCTGTCGGAGCCAGGCCGGCCGCAAGCGCTGCGCCTGGTGCGCTTCGACCCCGAACACAAGCGCCTGTCGAACCCGCAGTGGACCGGTGGCGCCGAGGCGCAGAACCAGTTCGCCGACGGCTTCGCGCTGCTGGTGACGAGCGAAGCCTCGCTCGCCGAACTCAACGACAAGCTGGTGGCGGCAGGCCACGGCGCAATCGGCGTCGAACGCTTTCGGCCCAACATCGTGCTGGCCGGCATCGGTGCACAGGACGAAGACCGCCTCGGCACGATGCACATCGCCACCGGCGAGGGCGAGGCACAGTTGCAGCCGGTCAAGCCGTGCTCGCGCTGCCCGATCCCCGACATCGACCCGAAAACGGCAGTGCGCGGCACCGAGGTCGGCGACATGCTGCGCAGCTACCGCGCCAATGCGAAGGTCGACGGCGCGATCACGTTCGGCATGAATGCGATCGTCCTGCAGGGCGTGGAGCACATGCTCAAGGTCGGCCAGCCGGTCGCGGCCAACTACCGGTTCGACTAGCCAAACCCCCGCGCCCTAAAATCGCGGGTTGATTCCAGAGGACCTCCATGAGTTTGCAATGCGGCATCGTCGGCCTGCCCAACGTCGGTAAATCCACCCTTTTCAACGCGCTGACCAAGGCCGGCATCGCGGCGGAGAACTATCCCTTCTGCACCATCGAGCCCAACACCGGCGTGGTCGAGGTGCCCGACCCGCGCCTGCAGCAGCTCGCCGAGATCATCTCGCCCGAGCGCATCGTGCCGGCCATCGTCGAGTTCGTCGACATTGCCGGGCTCGTCGCCGGTGCCAGCACCGGCGAAGGCCTGGGCAACAAGTTCCTCGCGCACATCCGGGAGACCGATGCCACGGTGAATGTGGTGCGCTGCTTCGACGACGACAACGTGATCCACGTGGCCGGCAAGGTCGACCCGATCTCCGACATCGAAGTGATCCAGACCGAGCTGTGCCT
This sequence comes from Variovorax sp., assembly GCA_004211245.1. Lineage (GTDB taxonomy): Bacteria > Pseudomonadota > Gammaproteobacteria > Burkholderiales > Burkholderiaceae_C > Variovorax. Next base: position 7,610 of record SEGN01000058.1, on the reverse strand, counting down.
GGCCGATCTGTCGACCGTCGAGAAGGCGCTGCATCGCCATACCAAAGTGGCGCGCTCGGGCGACAAGGACGCGCAGAAGCTCGTCGCCTTGCTCGAGCGCTGCCAGGCCGCGCTGAACGAGAACATCCCGGTGCGCGCGCTGGAGTTCACGAAGGAAGAACAACCGCTGGTGAAGTCGTTCACGCTCATCACCGCCAAGCCGGCGATGTTCGTCGGGAACGTGGCCGAAGACGGCTTCGAGAACAACCCGTACCTCGACCGCCTGCGTGAATATGCCGCGAAGCAGGGTGCACCGGTGGTGGCCATCTGCGCCAAGATCGAAGCCGAACTGGCCGACATGGACGACGAGGACAAGAAGATGTTCCTCGCCGAGATCGGCCAGGAGGAACCGGGCCTCAACCGGCTGATCCGCGCCGCGTTCAAGCTGCTCGGCCTGCAGACCTACTTCACCGCCGGCGTGAAGGAAGTGCGCGCCTGGACCATCCACATCGGCGACACCGGCCCGCAAGCCGCCGGCGTGATCCACGGCGACTTCGAAAAGGGCTACATCCGCGCCCAGACTATCGCCTTCAACGACTACATCGCCTACAAGGGCGAGCAGGGCGCGAAGGATGCGGGGAAGATGCGCAGCGAAGGCAAGGAATATGTCGTCAAGGACGGCGACGTGATGAACTTCCTGTTCAGCCCTTGATGCAAGGCGGCGCACCATGATCACCGTCCACCACCTGAACAACTCGCGCTCGCAGCGCGTGCTCTGGCTGCTCGAGGAACTCGAGCTGCCCTACGAGATCGTCCGTTACGAGCGCGACGCGAAGACGATGCTCGCGCCGCCGGCGCTGCGCCGGGTGCATCCGCTGGGCAAGTCGCCGGTGCTGACCACCGACGACGGGCTCGTGCTGGCCGAGTCGGGCGCCATCGTCGAGACGGTGATCGAGCGCTTCGGCCAGGGCCGCATGACGCCGCCTGCCGGTTCGCCGGAAGCGCTGCGCTACCGCTATTGGCTGCACTACGCCGAAGGCTCGGCCATGCCGCCCTTGTTGCTGAAGCTGATCTTCGACAAGATCGAAAGCAGCAAGATGCCCTTCTTCGCCAAGCCGATCGCGAAGGCCATCGCGGGCAAGGCGAAGAGCAGCTTCATCACGCCCAACATCGCCACGCACCTCGACTTCATGGAAGGCGAACTCGGCAAGAGCGAGTGGTTCGCCGGCGATGCCTTCACCGGGGCCGATGTCCAGATGAGCTTTCCGGTCGAGGCCGCGCAGGCGCGCGGCGGACTCGACGCGTCACGGCCGAAACTCATGGCCTGGCTCGCGCGCATCCACGCGCGTGCGGCCTACAAGCGGGCGCTGGAGCGCGGCGGGCCCTATGGCCTGTTGAGCTGAAGATCAGTTCGGCCAGATGTAGAGCAGCGCCACCGTCATGGACAGGTAGCGGGCGAACTTGCCGATCGCCATGTAGAGCACGCAGGGCCAGAACGGCAGCTTGAGCCACCCGGCCACCGCGCACAACGGGTCGCCCACCAGCGGCAGCCAGCTCAACAGGCAGGCCTTGGGCCCGAGCTTCTCGAGCCAGCCCAGCACGCGCACATGGTGTTTCGAGTGTGAGTATTTGTCGGCGACCTTGTGGGCGCCGTAGCCCAGCCACCAGTCGACCGCGCCCCCCAAGGTGTTGCCGGCGGTGGCCACCAGCACGGCCGGCCAGAACATGCCGGGGTTGAGTTTGAGCAGGCCGAAAAGCGCCGGCTCGGACCCCAGCGGCAGCAGCGTGGCCGAAACGAAGGACACGAAGAAAAGCGACGACAGGCCGTACTGCGGCAGCGCCAGCAGCGCCAGAAGGGAGTCGAGCCAGGCTTGCATGTGCGGCGGAGTATAGAAAGCTGTGCCTGGCGAAGGCGTGGGAGAAAACGCCGACAAACCGTTGGCCCAGTCAAGCGCGAATGCCCGATGGGAAAGCGCATTCTGTTTCAGTCACTGAAATCCTGCGCCGCTACAATCGTGCCTCATTTTTCAGCAACGCCCCGCCGCGTTGCTTCTTCCTCCCATCATGCAAATCGGCCCCGTTGCGCTGGAAAACCCGCTGTTCGTCGCGCCCATGGCCGGCGTCACGGACCGGCCGTTCCGCATGCTGTGCCGCACGCTCGGCGCAGGCTATGCGGTGAGCGAGATGGTGACATCGCGCCGCGAGCTGTGGAACACGCTCAAGACCTCGCGCCGCGCCAATCACGAGGGTGAGCCCGGTCCCATCGCGGTGCAGATCGCCGGCACCGACGCCGCCATGATGGCCGAAGCAGCGCAGTACAACATCGATCGCGGCGCGCAGATCATCGACATCAACATGGGCTGCCCGGCCAAGAAGGTCTGCAACAAGTGGGCGGGCTCCGCGCTGATGCGCGACGAGCCGCTGGCGCTGGCGATCGTGCAGGCCGTGGTCGGCGCGGCCGCGCCGCACGGGGTGCCCGTCACGCTCAAGATGCGCACCGGCTGGAGCGCCGATCACCGCAATGCGGTGAAGCTGGCGCGCGACTTCGAAGCGGCCGGCGTGCAGATGCTCACCGTGCACGGCCGCACGCGCGAGCAGGGTTACAAGGGCGCGGCCGAGTACGACACCATTGCCGCCGTGAAGGCTGCAGTGCGGGTGCCGGTGGTGGCCAACGGCGACATCACGACGCCGCAGAAGGCGCGCGAGGTGCTGGCGCTCACCGGCGCCGACGCCATCATGATCGGACGCGCGGCGCAGGGTCGCCCCTGGATCTTCCGCGAGATCGCGCACTTCCTGGCCACCGGCACCGAACTGGCACCCCCGCTCGTGGTCGAAGTGCGGCGGCTGATGCTCGAGCACCTCGAATCGCACTACGCGCTCTACGGCGAATTCAGCGGTGTGCGCACGGCGCGCAAGCACATCGGCTGGTATTTGCGCTCGCTGCCGGGCGGCGAGGCTTTCCGTGCGCAGATGAACACCCTGGACGACTGCGCGGCGCAACTGCGCGCCGTCGCTGATTTTTTTGACGGTCTCGCGGTGCGGATGGATCGCATGCCAGGTCGCAGCGCCGGCGCGGACCTGTCGCACATCGAGGAAGCGGCCACGGCCGCTGAATGAGAGAGAAGAGAACATCCGCATGAGCAAGAAACACATCGAAGACTGCGTGCGCAGCAGCCTGGACAGCTATTTCCGCGACCTGCGCGGCACCGAGCCGGACGGCATGTACGAAATGCTCGTGCGCGTGGTCGAGAAGCCGCTGCTCGACGTCGTGATGACGCGCGCCGAAGGCAACCAGTCGCGCGCCGCACAGTGGCTCGGCCTGAACCGCAACACGCTGCGCAAGAAGCTGGTCGAACACAAACTCCTGAAATAAAAAAAGAACGCTCATGGCCCTGACCGCACTGCTTTCCGTTTCCGACAAAACCGGCATCCTCGAATTCGCTCAGGCGCTCCACGCGCTCGGCATCAAGCTGCTGTCCACCGGCGGCACCGCCAGGTTGCTGGCCGATGCCGGCCTGCCGGTCACCGAGGTGGCGGACCACACGGGCTTTCCTGAAATGCTCGACGGCCGCGTGAAGACGCTGCACCCGAAGATCCACGGTGGCCTGCTGGCACGGCGCGACCTGCCGGCGCACGTGGCCGCCATTCAGGAGCACGGCATCGACACGATCGACCTGCTGGTGGTCAACCTCTATCCGTTCGAGGCCACCGTCGCCAAGGCCGGTTGCACGCTCGAAGACGCGATCGAGAACATCGACATCGGCGGTCCCGCCATGGTGCGCAGCGCGGCCAAGAACTGGAAGGACGTGGGCGTGCTGACCGACGCGTCGCAGTACGCCACTGCGCTTGCCGAACTGAAGGCCAACGGCCAGCTCAGCGACAAGACGAAGTTCGGCTTCTCGGTCGCCGCCTTCAACCGCATCGCCGACTACGACGGCGCGATCAGCGACTACCTTTCGGCCATCGACTTCGACGCCAGCATCGGACAGCCGGCGCCCAGGCGGGCGCTGTTCCCGGCCCAGAGCAACGGCCGCTTCGTGAAGCTGCAGGACCTGCGCTACGGCGAGAACCCGCACCAGCAGGCCGCGTTCTACCGCGACCTGTACCCTGCGCCGGGCTCCCTGGTGAGCGCGAAGCAACTGCAGGGCAAGGAGCTCAGCTACAACAACATCGCCGACGCCGACGCGGCCTGGGAATGCGTCAAGAGCTTCGACGTGCCGGCCTGCGTGATCGTGAAGCACGCGAACCCGTGCGGCGTCGCGATCGGCAAGGATTCGGCCGAGGCCTATTCGAAAGCCTTCAAGACGGATCCGACCTCGGCATTCGGCGGCATCATCGCGTTCAACCGTCCGGTCGATGCGGCGACTGCGCAAGAGATCAACAAGCAGTTCGTCGAAGTGTTGATGGCGCCCGCCTACACGCCCGAAGCGCTCGCGGTGTTCCAGGCCACCAAGGCCAAGCTCAATGTGCGCGTGCTGGAGATTGCGCTGCCGCCGGGCGGCGCCACGGACTGGGACAACGGGCGCAACGCGGTGGACGTCAAGCGCGTCGGCTCCGGCCTGCTGATGCAGACCGCCGACAACCGCGTGCTGCAGGCCAGCGAACTCAAGGTCGTGAGCAAGAAACAGCCGACGCCACAGCAGCTCGAAGACCTGCTGTTCGCCTGGAAGGTCGCGAAGTACGTGAAGAGCAACGCCATCGTGTTCTGCGCCGACGGAATGACCATGGGCGTCGGCGCCGGCCAGATGAGCCGTCTCGACTCGGCGCGCATCGCCAGCATCAAGGCCGAGCACGCGGGCCTGTCGCTGAAGGACACGGCAGTGGCCAGCGATGCCTTCTTCCCGTTCCGGGATGGCCTCGACGTGGTGGTCGATGCCGGCGCGAGTTGCGCGATCCAGCCCGGCGGTTCGATGCGCGATCAGGAGGTCATCGACGCGGCGGACGAGCGCGGCGTGGTGATGGTGCTCAGCGGCGTGCGCCACTTCCGCCATTGAGGCTGCCGCACGCCGTCATGGCCACGCTGCTGGGAATGGCCGGCGCGTTCGCGGCCCAGGCCCAGCCGGTAGCGTCCGCCGAGCAACTGGCGCGCAAGAACAGCTGCATGACCTGCCACGGACTGGTGCACAAACAGGTCGGGCCCGGTTTTGCCGAGGTCGCGCGGCGCTACCGCAACGACGCGGCTCTGGCGCCGCAGCTGGCCGTGAAGATTCGCAACGGCAGCGTCGGCACCTGGGGCCGGGTCATCATGCCGCGGCAGCCTCAACTCTCGGAGGCGGACGCGCTCGCACTCGTTGCACAAGGCCCGAAGAGCTACCGTTTGGACAGCGCCTTGAAAATCTCTCGCGCTGCAGTCACGGTGGCGGCGATGTCCTCGTCACTGTGCGCGCTGCTCACGAAGCCTGCTTCGTAGAGCGCCGGCGCGATGTAGACGCCGCGGTCGAGCAGCCCGTGGAACAGTGTGTTGAAGCGCGCGTTGTCGGTGGTCATGACCGTCGCGTAGTTCTGCGGCAGCGTGTCCATAAGGAAGAAGCCGAACATGCCGCCCTCGCTGTCCGCACAAAAGGGCACGCCTTCCGCGGCAGCCGCGGCGGTCAGTCCGTCGGTCAGCGAGCGCGTTCTGGAGGACAGGGCCTCGTAGAAGCCGGGCTTCGAGATCTCCTTCAGCGTCGCGAGGCCGCAAGCGGTCGCGACCGGATTGCCCGACAGCGTGCCGGCCTGGTACACCGGGCCGAGCGGCGCCAGCAATTCCATGATCTTGCGCGGGCCGCCGAAGGCGGCGAGCGGCATGCCGCCGCCGATGACCTTGCCGAGCACCGTGAGGTCCGGCGTGATGCCGAGCACCCCTTGCGCGCCGTGCAGGCCGACGCGAAAGCCCGTCATCACTTCGTCGAATATCAGCAGCGCGCCGTGTTGCGTGCACAGCTCGCGGCAGCGTTTGGCAAAGGCCGCGCTGGCGCGCACGAAGTTCATGTTGCCGGCGATCGCCTCGATCATCAGGCAGGCGATGTCGGCGCCGTGCAGTGCGAACCAGCAGCGCGTCGGCATGGCCGTGGTAGCAGCCTTCGAATTTGATGATCGTCTTGCGGCCTGTGGCGCCGCGCGCCAGGCGCAGCGCGCTCATCGCGGCCTCGGTGCCGGAGCTCACGAGCCGCACCATCTCCATCGAGGGCACCAGCGCGAGGATGGCTTCGGCCAGTTCGATCTCGCGCTCGGTCGGCGCGCCGTAGGAGAAGCCTTCGAGCACGGCTCGCTGCACCGCTTCGACCACGGCGGGATGCCCATGCCCGAGGATCATCGGGCCCCAGGACCCGATGTAGTCGATGTAGCGCTTGTCGTCGGCATCCCAGAAATACGCGCCCCGGGCCCGCTGAATGAAGCGCGGCGTGCCGCCGACGGCCTTGAAGGCGCGCACGGGGGAGTTCACGCCGCCCGGGATCACCGCGCGGGCACGTTCGAAAAGGATCTCGTTGCGATCGGAAGAAGAAGTCATCAATGTCTTGTGTCGTGCGGTGGGAGGGCGAAATCCTGTGCGCCGATGTCGGCGGCGTCGTCGTCCTGTTCGTCGTCGTCCGGTTGCGCCCAGAACAGGCGGTCGGGCAGCGCGTGGCCCATGCCCGGGCGGAAGCCCGCATCGAGGCACCGGTCCATGTAGCTCAGCGCTTCGCTGGTGGCGGCGGCCAAGTCCGTGCCGCTGGCGAGCAGGGCGGCGAGCGCCGCCGAGAGGGTGTCGCCGGCGCCGGAGAACACCGCCTCGAGACGCTCGTATTTCTCGCTCGCCAGAACGGCCTGCGGCGACGCCAGCACATTGTCGAAGAACTGGTCGGGCAGCACGATGCCCGTCACGAGCGTGTAGGGCACGCCGTGTTCGCCGGCCGCGCGGGCAATGTCGCGCGCGGTGGGACTGCGATCGCCCGACCAGTCGGGCAGCAGCCAGCGCCAGAGCGTGCTGTGGTTGCCGACCAGAACCGTGGTCTGCGGCAGCACCAGGTCGCGAAACGCGTCCAGATAGGGCTCGATCTGGTTTTCGTCCCACCACGACAGGTTTGGCATGTAGGCCACCAGCGGCACATCGGGATAGTCACTTGCCGTCTCGGCGATCGTGCTGAGATTTTCGGGGGAGCCGGCGAACCCCACCTTGATCAAACGGACTTCGACGTCCTCCAGTATCGCGCGGGCCTGTTCCGCGACGGCTTCTTCGTCGAACGGGAAGTGGTCGAAGATTTCCGCCGTGTCGCGTGCGTAGGCGCCGGTCACCACCGGCAGCATGTGCGCGCCCACTGACGTCATGGCGAGCGCGTCGCCCGCCAGGCCGCCGGCACCGCTCGGGTCGCTGGCGTTGAAGACAAGCACGCAGGGCGGGTTCGCATCGGCCTCGGCCAGCTGCTCGTCGTCCTGCGACGCACCGGTAAGATCGGCCGCATCACGTGCGGCGCCTGAAGGTAATAAGTTAGTAGTCATGCGCCGAAGTGAGTCACCACAATGGTGGCATAAGTGAGACGGTTGTCACGGGTAACTGTGATACGTCTAGATACAATCGTTGCATTCTATGTACAGGGACTTTAAGCTGCGATGAACACGAAAACCTGGATGTGCCTGATTTGCGGGTGGATCTACGACGAAGCGGTGGGAGT
>SEGN01000374.1 GCA_004211245.1 Variovorax sp. | reverse complement strand
GCCTTCGTGCCCCAGTTCATCGCGCCGCAGGCCGCGCACCCGTCGCTGGCCTTTCTCGCGCTGGGGCTGCTGTTCAATTTCAACGCGCTGTGGGTCAATTTCGGCTGGGCCCTGGCGGCGGCCTGGATGGCGCGCCGCGTGGACGCGGTGCAGAAGGGCATGCGCGCGCTGGAGCGCGTGGCCGGCGCGGTTTTCATCGGCTTCGGCGTCAAGCTGGCGTTGACCGATTCACCTTCATCTCATTGACATCGAGGGAGCAACCCATGATCACCCCCCAGGAAGCGGTGCAGCGCACCATCGAACACCGCGAGATCTTTCACGACGAGATGCTGCACGTGGTGCGCCTGATCATGAGCGGCGAGTGCTCGCCCGTGATGATGGCGGCGTTGATCACGGGGCTGCGCGTGAAGAAGGAAACCATCGGCGAGATCACCGCCGCCGCGCAGGTGATGCGCGAGGTCTCGACCAAGGTGCCGGTGCAGGACACGACGCACCTGGTCGACATCGTCGGCACGGGCGGCGACGGTTCGCACACGTTCAACATCAGCACCTGCTCGATGTTCGTCGCGGCGGCGGCGGGCGCCAAGGTCAGCAAGCACGGCGGGCGCAGCGTGTCGAGCAAGTCGGGCAGTGCCGACGTGCTGGAGTCGCTGGGCGTCAACATCAACCTGAAGCCCGAGCAGATCGCGCAGTGCATCGCCGACGTCGGCATCGGCTTCATGTTCGCGCCGAACCATCACCCCGCGATGAAGAACGTCGCGCCGGTGCGCAAGGAACTGGGCATCAAGACGATCTTCAACATCCTCGGCCCGCTGACGAACCCGGCCGGTGCGCCGAACATCCTGATGGGCGTGTTCCATCCCGACCTGGTGGGCATTCAGGTTCGCGCATTGCAGCGCCTGGGCACCGAGCACGCGATGGTCGTCTACGGACGCGACGGCATGGACGAGATCTCGCTGGGCGCGGCCACGATGGTCGGGGAGTTGAAGGACGGCGAGATCCGCGAGTACGAGCTGCACCCGGAAGACTTCGGCTTCGCGATGTCGAGCAACCGCGCCCTGCGCGTGGAAACGCCCGAGCAGTCGAAGGCGATGCTGCTGGGCGTGCTCGACAACGAAGCGGGCGCGGCGCGCGACATCGTGATCCTCAATGCCGGTGCGGCGCTGTATGCGGCCAACGTGGTCGATTCGATCGCCGCGGGCGTGACCGGCGCGCGTGCGGCGATCGAGTCGGGTGCCGCCAGGACCAAGCTGTCCCAGCTGGTGGCGGCAACCACTGCGACGGGAGGCTGACGCCATGGCCGACATTCTGGACAAGATCGTCGCGGTCAAGCACGAGGAGCTGGCCGTGCTGAAGCGGCGTGCGCCGCTGGAATCCATCCGCTTCGATGCAGAGAGCCGCGTTCTCACGCGCGACTTCGAAGCCGCCCTGCGCGCGAAGATCGCCGCCGGGCAGGCCGCGGTGATCGCGGAGGTCAAGAAGGCGAGCCCGAGCAAGGGCGTGCTGCGTGCCGATTTCATCCCGGCCGACATCGCGCAGAGCTATGCCGAGGGCGACGGCGAGGTCAGCGCGGCTTGCCTCTCGGTGCTGACCGACAAACAGTTCTTCCAGGGCGGCATCGACTATTTGAAGCAGGCGCGCGCCTCCTGCGAGCTGCCGGTGCTGCGCAAGGACTTCATGGTCGACGCCTGGCAGATCTACGAGTCGCGCGCCATCGGCGCCGATGCGATCCTGCTGATCGCAGCGGTGCTGGACGATGCACAGATGATGGACTTCGAAGCCATCGCCGCGAGCCTCGGCATGGCGGTGCTGGTGGAAGTGCACGACGCGGGCGAGCTGGCGCGCGCGCTGAAGCTCAAGACCCGGCTGGTCGGCGTCAACAACCGCAACCTGCGCAACTTCGAGGTGTCGATCCGCAACACGATCGACCTGCTGCCGGACCTCCCGGCCGACCGCTTGCTGGTGACCGAGTCGGGCATTGCCACGCGCGAGGACGTGGCGACCCTGCGCGCGGCCGGCGTGCACGCGTTTCTGGTCGGCGAGGCTTTCATGCGCGCCGACGAGCCGGGCGACGCGCTCGCCGCCCTGTTTCGCTGAGGCCAGGTGATGCCGGGCGACCAACTCGCGAGCAACGATCCGTCGCAGTGGCCGGTCGCTTCTGGCTGGCAGCCGCTGGTGGACGGTTTTTTCGACGGCGCTGTGGGCCTGAAGCTGCTGGGCTTCCTGGGCGAGCGCCTGCGCGCTGGCGCTGTGATCTTTCCGCCACAGCCGTTGCGCGCGCTGGAACTCACGCCGCCGGATCAGGTGCGCACCGTGATCCTGGGCCAGGATCCGTACCACGGCCGCGGGCAGGCCGAGGGGCTGGCCTTTTCGGTCGCGCCCGGCGTGGCGCTGCCGCCCTCGCTGCGCAATATCTTCAAGGAGCTGCAGCGCGACCTCGGCACGCCGCCGCCGCCGTTCCCCGCGCCGGGGGGGAGCCTGGTCACGTGGGCGAAGAACGGCGTTCTGCTGCTCAACACCTGCCTCACCGTGGAGGAGGGCCGGCCCGCCAGCCACGCGGGGCGCGGCTGGGAGGTGCTGACGGACAGTGTGATCCGCCAGGTGGCGCAGGGTGCGCAGCCGGTGTTCAACCGTGCTATATTCCGAGGTTCGCCGGAGAGGTGGCCGAGTGGTTAATGGCAGCAGACTGTAAATCTGCCCTCTTACGAGTACGCTGGTTCGAATCCAGCCCTCTCCACCAGCGATGAAATGGATTTCAAGAGCGTTTGGAATTTGCCTGAATGTGGCATTTGGGGTGCTTGAGGTGCCCCCGATGCGGGAGTAGTTCAATGGTAGAACCCCAGCCTTCCAAGCTGATGACGCGGGTTCGATTCCCGTCTCCCGCTCCAGCGATCCGCTTCACCGCAGGAATGCGTTTTGGTTACGTATTGGTTGAAAAAGCCCTTTTGGCTCAGTGGTAGAGCACTCCCTTGGTAAGGGAGAGGTCGCGGGTCCGATTCCCGCAAAGGGCACCATTTCAGGGTGCGGCCGAGAGTTTGCACCGGGTTGGCGGCTTGTCATTTCGACGACGCGGCCCCATGTCAGTCTGTTGATCTAGTTATTTTTCGGAGTCGAGAAAATGGCAAAAGGTAAATTCACCCGCACCAAGCCGCACGTGAACGTGGGCACGATCGGTCACGTCGACCACGGCAAGACCACGCTGACGGCGGCGATCGCCACGGTGCTGTCGGCCAA
>SEGN01000373.1 GCA_004211245.1 Variovorax sp. | reverse complement strand
TGTGACGCGTGTGGCGCGCGGCAGCGGCGACAGCGGCCCGCACGGCTGCGTGCGCCAAAGGAGGCCGGTCCGGCCGCCTGCTGCCGTCCTCCATGGAGGGGAACTGGTAGCGCAGTGTGGCCACGCCGCGCAGCGCGAGGCCCTGTGCGACATCCGCCATGAATGGATGGTGCATGCCCGCGCCCGCGCCGTGTGCAAGGACAAGGCAGGAATGGGCGCCGCGCGGAACGATGAGCACACCGGAGACCTCCCTCTTCGAGCCGCCCGCCGTCAGAGGAATTCGCAGGAGCTTTTCCATGGGTGGCAGCATGCGCGGATTCGCCGCGCCAGGGAAGCCCGGCGTCGTCCGAATGCGCCCTCGTCCTGCATGCGAATGCTCGCGTGGCGGCGTTCCGGCCGGTTCTGCCCGGAGGATCGTTCGCGCTTTCATGAAAATCCTGCCAGTCCATGAGACCGACTCCATGAGACCGATTCTTCATCTGGCGCTTCAGGGCGGTGGCGCGCACGGCGCGTTCACCTGGGGCGTACTCGACTGCCTGCTCGACCAGGAAGACTTCGACATCGGAGATGTGAGTGGCACCAGTGCAGGCGCCCTGAACGGCGCGGCGCTGGTCTCGGGACTGCGCTGCGGCGGGCGCAGCGCTGCGAAAGCCAACCTCTCGCTCCTCTGGCAGCGCGTGGCGCAGACCGCAGCACCGGTCACGCTGTTGACGTTGCCGATGCGCACGCCGGGTCTGGGACTGTGGGACGACGCGATGCCGCTTCTGTCGCCCTATCAGACCAACCCGTTCGCGCTCGAACCGATGCGCCACATCGTTTCGCAGGTCGCAGACGTCGATGTGCTCTCAGCGCCCGGCGCCAACGCACTTTTCGTGAATGCAGTCAATGTCCACACCGGCTGCACACGCGTCTTCGGCGGCGCCGACCTTTCGGTGGATGCCATTCTTGCGTCTGCATGCGCACCGTTGATGTTCCAGGCGGCCCGGATCGACGGACAGTCCTACTGGGATGGAAGCTACGGCGCGAATCCCTCACTGTGGCCGCTGTACGACGCGTCCACGGACGTTGACATCCTTCTGGTCGAACTCGCGCCGCAGTACCGTCCGGAGACGCCGACAACCGCCAAGAACATCCTCAACCGGATCAACGAAATCGCGTCGATCAACGGTCTGGCCTCCGAGCTGCGCGCGCTCGCGCTGATCAATCGCAGCGTCCCCGATGCGGACATCCGGATGCATGTGATCAGCCTGCCCGACACCGGGCCGGACATCGAGCTGGAGCCTTCGGTCAAGCGCGCCGTCGGGCCCGTTCTTTTCGAGTCGCTGCGTCGCAGTGGCTATGCCGCGTGCACGGCATGGCTGGCGTCGCACCGTGGCGCGCTTGGCGCGCGTGCATCCGTCGACGTCCACGCCCGTTACGGCCTTGGCCGTCGCGCCGTTCACGGCGGGTCCTGAAATGGACGCGTGAACGCAACGGCACAACCATTTTTGTGCGAAGTTGATTCACGTTAATGCATCGCCTTGCAAGATGGGGCACCCTCCAGACTGAAGGTCGTCGAATGCTTACCAAGAACCTGCTGCGCAACCGGGCAGCCGAACTCTCCGATCACGAACGAAACATGCTGGAAGAAGCCATTGCACATGTGCAGAGCCATCCGGCCGGCCACGTGCTCGTTCCCCAGGGAACGCCGGTCAGTGCCAGCACCCTTCTCATCGAGGGATTGGTGACGCGGCATATCGATGCGCCCGACGGCAGACGCCACCTGGTCGGCGTGCATGTGCCGGGGGACTTCGTCGACCTGCACGCATACCCCTTGAAGAAGCTCGATCATGATGTGGGTGCGCTCACCGATGTGCGTGTGGCCGTCATTCCCCATGCTTCACTCGAAAAGATCCAGGATGCAGACAGTCGCCTGACCCGTCGCCTCTGGTTCATGACGCTGCTCGATGCGGCGATGCACCGGCAGTGGATTTTCCGTCTTGCAAGCCTCAACGCCACCCAGCGCGTCGCCCATTTCCTGTGCGAGATGAATGCCAGGCTGCTCGCCATTGGCGCTTCGGATGGCAGCGAGTTCTCGTTGCCCATGACCCAGGCCGACATCGGCGAGGTTTGCGCACTGACCAATGTCCATGTCAACCGGGTCATGCGGGAACTGCGGGAACTCGGCATGTGCCAGACGCGCTCTTCGCGCACTCAGATCATCGACCTCCCCGGGCTGGTGGCCAAGGCGCTGTTCGATCCCCACTATCTCTATCTCAACGCCGAGACCGCAGCACGCGCGACAGGAACAACAGGGACGCCCCAATGACCGCCAGCCACGACACATCGCTCAAACCCCGTGAAGACGCCGGCACGGCCGTCGCGGAGGGCGGCGTTGTCATCCTGAATGGACCCGATGGTGTTGCCGTCACCATGACTGCGGCCGCAGCCATGCAGACCGCCGACAGTTTGTACAGCGCCGCAAAGGCGGTGCAGGAGAGCCAGTCCGGCGGTGACTCGCCGGACCTCACGCGCAGGGTCTGAGCCTGTGAGCAGAAATCCCCAGCCGACCGGCCTGTGCGTTCCCGTTCTACCTACGGCGCTGGAAAGGACCCGGGCAGCGGGCGTTGCCGTGGAAGAAATTGCCGATCAGCTCGGCATGGTCCGTGTCGTTCTCGTCAAGGAGATCGCCCGGAGTCTCCCACCCGGCAGCGATGGCGCCAGTGCACTGGCGCGGATCGGCCTGCTCGAAGGCGTGAGAACGACCTTGCGGCAATCCTCCTCCTTGTCGTTGAAGATTTCATACCCTCTGACCGCATCTGCCAGATTCAGGCGGTGAGTGACGATGACTTCGGGCTTCATCCGGCCGTTCCCGATGTGTTCCAGCAGCTCGGGCATGTAGAGCTGGGCGTGGGTTTGCCCCATCTTGAAGATCAGGCCTTTCTCGAACGCGTCTCCGAAAAGAAATCCGTGGATGAACCCCGCGTAGACACCGGGCACTGAAATCACACCACCGCGCCGCGTCGCCGCAATGCACTGGCGCAGCGCCTTGCCTGAGGAGCCCTCGAGTTTCAGGGTGGCAAGAGCCGTTTCCAGTGCGCTGCCCTTGGCTTCGAAGCCGACCGCATCGATGCACGCATCGACACCGTGATTCCCGGTGGCCCTGAGAATGGTTTCGGCCGGGTCATCGTCATCGTCGAAGTTGATCGGGATGACACCGTAGGTGTCCCGCGCGAAGTCCAGGCGATACGCATGGTGGTCGACCATGAAGATCTTGTCTGCGCCAAGGAAGCGAGCCGAAAGAGCGGCCATGAGGCCGACAGGCCCTGCGCCGAATATCGCGACCGAGGAACCCGGGCCCAACTGCGCGTTGACCGCCGCCTGATAGCCGGTGGGCAGGATGTCGGACAGAAAGAGAACCTGCTCGTCTGCCAGCGCATCGGGCACCCGGATCGGCCCGACGTTGGCCTTGGGCACCCGGACATACTCGGCCTGCCCGCCGGCGTAGCCGCCGTAGAGGTGGCTGTATCCGAAGAGGCCGGCGCCGGAGGTCGAACTCTTCTTGTTCATGATCGCGCCGCGGCCGTCCATCGTGCCGGTTTGCGGATTCGTGCTCTCGCACCCGGCAAACAGCTTCTTGTTGCAGTAGTAGCACTGGCCGCACGCGATCACGAACGGGATCACGACGCGGTCGCCCTTGCGAAGGTTCGTCACATCGGGGCCTGCTTCTTCGACGATTCCCATGAATTCGTGCCCGAGAATGTCGCCGTGCTCCATGCCCGGGATCTTGCCCCGGTAGATGTGCAGGTCGGAGCCGCAGATCGCGGTCGCGGTCACCTTGAGGATGATGTCGTCATCGTTCGCGAGGCCCGGATCGGGAACGTTCTCGACTTTCACATTCTTTGCGCCGTGATAGGTCAAGGCCTTCATTGGATTCTCCGGTGAAGTGGGCGGGGTATCAGCTGCTACCGGTGCCGGGCTCGGCCATCTTGCGGTGCTGTTCGGCGACAACCTGGGAGGGCAGCACCTTGGACATGGCGACCATGGCCTTGTTCTTCCATCCGGCGACGACGTCGGCCTCGCCAGCGATCATTGCGTCGAAGCCGATCTTCGCCACGTCCGCCGGGTCCATCAGCGCGTCCTTGTCGCTGCCGACCTTGGTATCGAGCATGTCGGCGCGCGCGAAGAAATCGGTGTCGGTGGCGCCGGGCATCAGACAGGTGATGGAAACGCCCTTGTCCTCCTTCATCTCGTTGCGCAACGCGGC
>SEGN01000372.1 GCA_004211245.1 Variovorax sp. | reverse complement strand
GCCGTGCTACGGTCGCACCAGACGACCCACGCACTGCCATGAAACAGGATCCCGCTACCCCGCCCCACCATCGGTCGAACGGCTTTCAGAACAACTATCTCGAATTCGAGCCCAAGTCGCTCGCCGAGGTGCTGCGCTGGCGCTTCCAGGCGATGCGTGCGGGGCTGCCGCGGCCGCCGGCCACGCCGATCCCGCAGGTGGCGCCCGAGCTGGCGTTCGTGCACGGCAACGCGGGGCCGGACCAGCAACCCGCAGTCACCTGGATCGGCCATGCGACCGTGCTGGCGCAGCTGGGCGGCATCTCGCTGCTGACCGATCCGATCTTCGCGGAGCGTGCTTCGCCCTTCGGCTTCATCGGACCGAAGCGGCACCAGCCGCCGGCGATCGCACTGCCCGACCTGCCGCACATCGAGCTGGTGGTGATCTCGCACAACCACTACGACCACCTCGACCGCGCCGCGGTCACTGCGCTCGCGCGCCAACCCGGCGGCGCGCCGCTGTTCGTGGTGCCGCTCGGGCTGGCCGCATGGTTTCGGGACGCGGGCCTCCAGAACGTGGTCGAGCTCGACTGGTGGCAGAGCCATCGGCTCGCCGTGGCCGGCCGCGAGGAGGTCGAAGTGATGCTGGTGCCGGCACAGCACTGGTCGGCGCGCGGGCTCAACGACCGCATGCAGACGCTGTGGGGCGGCTTCGCGGTGCTGGCGCCGGACTGCCATCTGTTCTTCGCGGGCGACACCGCCTATTCGCGCGACTTCGCCGACATCCGCGCGCACCTCGCCGCGCGCCAGACCGCTGCGGCCGGCGGCGGCTTCGACATCGCGCTGCTGCCGATCGGCGCCTACGCGCCGCGCTGGTTCATGGCGTCGCAGCATGTGGACGTGGCCGAGGCGGTGAAGATCCACGGCGACGTCGGTGCCAAGCGCTCGCTCGGCATCCACTGGGGCACCTTCGCGCTCACCGACGAACCGCTCGACGAACCCCCGCGCGTGCTGCGGCAGGAGCGCGCGGCGCAGGGCCTGGGGGCGGACGACTTTTTCACGCTGGCGATCGGGGCGACGCAGCGCCTGCGGGCGCGCCATCCACAGGGACCGGCAACGCCCTGACGTGCCGCAGGGAAAGCCGGGTGCATGATGGGTCATGGCACGCAACGTCCTGCTCACGCTCAATCCGGGTTCCTCGACGGTCAAACTCGGCCTGTTTGCCGTCGAAAACGGCACGGCGCACGCGTTCGGCCGCGGCGCGATCGACCTGCGCCGTTCGCCGCTCTCGCTCCACCTCGAGGAAGGTGAGCGGACCACCGAAGCGACGCTGACCAGCGCCGCGACCGACGATCTGCACGAGGTGATCGATGAAACGCTGGAATGGCTGAACCGGCATTTCGACATCGGCACGTTGCAGGCTGCGGCGCACCGTGTGGTGCATGGCGGCGACCGCTTCGACGGCCCGGTGCGGATCGACGACGACACCCTTGCTGCCATCGAAGCGCTGGCGCCGATGGCGCCGCTGCACCAGCCGCAGAGCCTGCGGCTGATCCGCGCGCTGCGCCGCGTGCGGCCGGACCTGCCGCAAACCGCATCGTTCGATACCGCCTTCCACCGCACGCAGAGCGATCTGGTGCGCCGCTTCGCGTTGCCGCGCGCGCTGTTCGACGAAGGCATCAAGCGCTACGGTTTCCATGGCCTTTCGTACAAGTTCATCGCGGCGGAGTTGCGGCGCCGGCATCCGGCGCTCGCGGCCGGACGCGTGGTGGTCGCGCATCTCGGCAGCGGCGCCAGCCTCTGCGGACTGCATGACGGCGTGAGCCGCGACACCACCATGTCGTTCTCGACGCTCGACGGCATCCCGATGGCCACGCGCGGCGGCGCGCTCGATCCGGGCGTGCTGCTGCACCTGCAGAAGGTGCGCGGCCTGTCGCTCGACGCGCTGGAAGACATGCTCTACCACCACTCGGGCCTGCTGGGCATCTCCGGCATTTCGGCCGATGCGCGCGAACTCGCGGCCAGCGAAGCGCCGGAAGCGCGCGAAGCGCTCGCGCTGCTGGCATTGCGCGTCGCCCGCGAAGTCGCGGCCGTCGCCACCACGCTGGGCGGGCTCGATGCGCTGGTGTTCACCGCCGGCATCGGCGAACATCAACCAGCCGTGCGCGCCGCCATCTGCAGGCATCTCGAATGGCTCGGCAAGGTGCCGGTGCTGGTGCTGCACACGGACGAAGAACAAGTGATCGCCGACGAGGCGTGCCACGTGCTCTACCCCTCTACTTCCGGAAACCCGTCATGACCTCGCACACGACAACCCACGCCTCGCGCGAGAACTTCGAACTGCTCGACGCGTGGTGGCGCGCCGCCAACTACCTTTCGGTCGGCCAGATCTACCTGATGGACAACCCGTTGCTGCGCGAGCCGCTCACGCTTGCGCACATCAAGCCGCGCCTGCTCGGGCACTGGGGCACGACGCCCGGCCTCAACTTCGTCTACGCGCACATGAACCGGGTCATCAAGGCGCGCGACCTGGATGCGATCTTCGTCGCCGGGCCGGGGCATGGCGGCCCCGGCGTGGTGGCGAACACCTGGCTGGAGGGCACCTACAGCGAGGTCTATCCGCACGTCGGCTGCGACGCGGATGGCATGAAGCGTCTCTTCACGCAGTTTTCGTTTCCCGGCGGCATCCCGAGCCACGTCGCGCCGGAAACGCCGGGCTCGATCCACGAGGGCGGCGAGCTCGGGTACTCGCTGCTTCATGCCTACGGCGCGGTGTTCGACAACCCCGACCTGCTGGCCTGCTGCGTCATCGGCGACGGCGAGGCCGAAACCGGTGCGCTGGCAGCGAGCTGGCATTCGAACAAGTTCCTGAACCCGGCCTGCGACGGCGCCGTGCTGCCCATCCTGCACCTGAACGGCTACAAGATCGCCGGGCCCACCGTGCTGGCGCGCATCGGCGACGAGGAACTCACCCAGCTCATGCGTGGCTA